>CAJOLL010000011.1 GCA_905235455.1 uncultured Clostridia bacterium | reverse complement strand
AGGTGCAACTCTTCCTGTATTGGCGTTTATGCTTTTGGCAATATATGGACGAAATGCGATATTAGGTGTTGCTGTGATTATTCTTGGCATAGGGCATATCGGGATCCATCTGATGCATGAAAAAGAAAGCATGCATGGCTCAAAAGAGATTTGATTCTGACGAGCAATGCGAAGTTCGTTGTTGTGAGATAACAGGTGAAAAATGTAAAACATGGTTACGGCTCAGGTCGAGTCTGAAGTAGCAATAGTTCATTATCGATAATTATCTATATCCTGAACTCCCGTGAAATTATAGACCTCAAAGATTGCTATCATTACTTTATATTTGACAATAAAAAGACGAGCCGAAACTCGTCTAGTACGTTAGATAAGGGGATACGCAACCCCACAGCATAAAGCTTTATCTTAGAATCCTCGGACATTCATTGGTAAACATATCCGTTGCCTATCATTCATTTTCTCGGACATTCATTGATAAACAAAATTCTAAGTCTATACTCATGATAAAACCAAACTCGCGACTTGTGAAGTCCGTGTATTTGAATTTTCTGTTAATTCTTCTCTTTCTCGATTTCTTTTTACGATCTACGTGACATAATTTAAATACACGATGCTATGGGAGGATTGAGTTATGGGCAAGATTCTTGGATTGGATGTAGGTATTGGATCTCTGGGATGGGCTGTAATTGATGAAGATCAGCATCGTATAGTTGATCTAGGAGTCAGAATATTTGAGAGTGGAGAGGAAGGCGCAACCAAAGCGGCCGACCGCGCAAGTCAAGTTAGAAGAAAATACAGATCAACAAAACGATTGAATAAACGTCGCAAACAAAGAAAACTACGTCTCAAACAGTTCATAGAAGAACAGAACATAATCTCGATAGAGGAAATAAATGCTGCATACCGTACGAACGGATTCAATCCAGATGTGTGGAAATTGCGCGCGGAGGCTCTTGAAAGAAAGCTAGAACCAATAGAACTGGCATCGGTGTTGATTAATCTTTCAAACTATCGTGGATATCAAGATTTCTATGAGGACGGCGATGAAGAAGATGCTGGTAAACTATCCGAAGCAAAGAACAAGATCAATGCGATATATGAGAGTAAGGGCAAATTATATAAAACTATCGGAGAGATGATTTATCGAGAGGAATGTTTTCGAAGCGGTTCCGATGGTAAGTTGACAATCCGTAATAAGGCAAGGCGAGAAAATGGTAAGAAAGTAACTGACTATAAGTATCTGATTGATCGAAAATACCTAATAAAAGAATTAAATATTTTATTGAAATGTCAGAGAGAGTTCGGATACGAACAGTTAACGGATGATGTAATCGACGCATTTTCTGGTATTATTTTCACGCAAAGAGATTTTGAAGATGGGCCAGGCCCTAATGAAAAAACGAATAATATGCGTCGAGAAGCCATGAGAGAGGCTTTGAAAGGAAATCAGAAATACTCAGGGTTTGATGAATTGATAGGCCATTGCCCATTCTATCCTAATGAGAAGAAAGGTCACAAGAACTCACAGCTCTATGACATGTATGTGCTTGTTAATTCTCTCTCTCAGTTTACTTTTTTTGATAAAAAAGGAAACGAGATTAATTGCCCAGAGAGTTTAGTTATGGAATTTCGGCAACAGCTCTTTGAGAAAGCAGGAGTACTTACTAAGAAAGATATAGAATCTTTATGCAAAGCCAACGACGTTACTATAAAGATTCCAACAGAATTAGGGAAAAAGAAGAACTTGATAAAGGCGGAATTTATCAAGTTCCTCTCCAATTCTTACATCTTTCCTGTGGAGTTTATTCAGCGCTTTAAAGAAGAAACCTTTGACGATGAAAACTCTTTATCTTCCAAGATAGGTTTTATTCTAGCCAAATTTGCTACTCCAAGACGACGAAAGGAAGAACTTCAGCAGGTTCTGACAAAAGACGAATATGAACTTCTGAAATATGGTGACAAGATAAAGGCAGAGAAGACAGGCGGAGGAGCTGGTGTTTCGTTTAAGTATATGAAAGAGGCTGTAAATGCCTATTTTGAAGGACTTAAATATGGAGATTTCCAGGCAGAATTCAACAAAAAGCATCCTCAAGAAGAAAGACGAGTTCTATTGTCTCCGAAAGGAAAAGTTCTCCCGATTAATGATCCGGATATGGTAAGAAATCCGGTCGTTTATCGAAGCCTTAATGAAACGAGAAAGATCGTAAATGCGGTGCGCTCGAAATACAAAGATGTGGAGACGATTAATATCGAGGTTGCTAAGGATGTCGGTAAGTCTTTCGAACAGCGTAAGGAGACTATGAGATATCAAAAGGATAACGAAGCGAAGAATGAGTCAATCCGTATGGAATTAATTGAGAAACTCGCTGCGGAGAATATGAGGGTGATGCTCGCTGATAAATTAATTGAGAGATTCACGCTTTGGAAACAGCAGAAGGAAATGTGCATATATTCCGGAAAGAAGATTTCATTTGCAGAACTTATCAGTACAACGGTAGTTCAGGTTGACCATATTATTCCGCAATCTATTGTTTTAGACGAAACATTGAACAATAAGGTTTTGGTATTAACGGAAGAGAATCAAAAGAAAAAGAATCAGTTGCCGCTCGAGTATATGGCAGTAGATCAGTCGATTGACTTCAAAAACCGAGTCAATAACTTATTCCGTACTGGCAGTATCTCTAGGATAAAAAAAGAGTATCTGCTACTACCTGTTTTAGACAATGAGACGAAAGAAGGCTTTGTTGATAGAAATATCAATGATACTAGAACAATAAGCAAATACATTGCAAATTATCTGAGACTTGCGTATCAGGATACAGTCAAGGTTCAGGTTATTAAAGGTGCCATAACTAGTAAATTCCGTAAAAGATGGCTTGGAACAAGAACCAAGAGATACAACTATATGCCATCTATTTATGGATTAGAGAAGAAGACTAGAGATTTGCATTATTATCATCACGCTATTGATGCTGTTGTTGTAGCAAATCTTACACGCCCATATATTGAACTTGCCCAAGATTATGTAAAGTTTGATTCTATGCGGCGAGATATTGATAATCTCGAAAGAAACGGTAATGGAAGCACCGCTATAAAACTTCAAGAAGAATTGATTCAGGAACAAGCCAAAACTGTCGATAAGATGTTTAAACATTATGGATTTAACCGCGAGTATACCAAAGACCTTTTGTCTTCTGGATATGTTCCGAGTATCTGCGAAGATCTTCGTACGGAAGTTGAACTCAGAGTTCCGCTTGAAATCAAGTTTAACGCGAAAGGATACGTTGAAATGGAGAAGGCCTACTATGAATTGCGGCAACTTCTCAATTCTGTTAGATACAATTTCAAGGACGTGGACTATGATAATCGAAGCGATGTTGTTGATCCTGACTTGCTTGAAGATATTAATCTCCGACTTCCGATTGTGAATCCTGATGTTGTTTGCATGAAATCAAATGCACAGATTGTCTACGAAGGAAAACCGGTAGATGAAAAAGCGACAGCTGAAGAGGTCAAAAAAGCGCTTGATAGCTTTACTCGGAAACTTGAGCAGAGAAGTATTATGGACTATATCTCCCCCGATATTCGAATGCTTACTGAGGAAGAATATGCCCAGCGTGTCCATGATTATTACGAAGACGATGATTTTGCAAATCAAATTGCGATCCCTTACGTATCATTCAAGATCGATCGTAAATATAGAGGCAACATGGTAGCAAGTGATAACCCTGTTCCTCTTGCTAAGACTGGATTTAAGACGTTTAAGCAACTCGAAGAAGATATGAACTCTAATCTTAAAAGTCCATATTATGTTCGATTCAATAAGGGGATTGGCGAAACAGGAAACTTTACTATCTACGACGCAAGAAGCTACTATTGCATGGAAATCTATACGGACGAAAGAGACGCATATCAGATTCGTGGTATTCGTTATGTGGATGTTCGAAAAGATCATAAAAACGGTAATTTGAAATTGCTCAAACCACTCCCGAAAGGATGCAAACATTATATGTATTTATTCAAGAATGAATACATCAAAGCGTTCAAGAATGGAAAACTTAGGAATAATGGCTTTGGAGCGTTTAGAGGAGTGGAAAATATTAACCAAAATACAGGTAAGATGCGACTGTTTTCAAATCGTAATCTTGCTGGAAGAGATACATATATTAATTTGGCAGGTGAAACCGTTAAAGTCGAGATCTCGATTCTCGGCCACATTATGGGTGAACAAAAATGTGGAGATCAATCATTATTTATAACGGAGAACGACTCAGTGTAAAAGATAACTGGCTGATAGTGACCTATGAAGATGGAGAAATAAAACAGATTCCGATGGAGGATCTCTACTGTGTAGTGATAGATAATCGGAATCTGACACTCACTGTTCCGACTATTACGGCATTATCTGAACATAGAGTTCACACAATAGTGACGGATGAAAGGCATTTGCCTTCCGCACAATTGTATCCTATGAATA
Source organism: uncultured Clostridia bacterium (assembly GCA_905235455.1). Classification (GTDB taxonomy): domain Bacteria; phylum Bacillota; class Clostridia; order Saccharofermentanales; family Saccharofermentanaceae; genus Scatonaster. The sequence goes on along the minus strand of CAJOLL010000011.1, from coordinate 29,376 downwards.
CAAACTATCACAGTTATCGAATATTGAAAAAGCAACTTGCCCTTCAAGGCGATTTTAGAGGGGTGGTCTGGCAGAGAATCATACAGCGCAAGATACTTAATCAAGCAATTTGTCTTGAAAACCAGTGGGCAGAAAATGAGGTTACAGATAAACTGAGAGAATTTGCTTCTGAAGTGGATCTGCATGATGCTGGTAATAGGGAAGGTGTTAGTGCCAAGTTCTATTTTCGTAACCTCTTTGGCTCCGATTTCATTCGCTTTGCGGATGATAATATAAATGCAATGCTGAATTATGGATATGCTATTATTCGGTCTGGTGTAGCAAAGTCGCTCGTTGCACATGGCTTCAATTGTGTTCTTGGGATACATCATATATCTGAAACTAATGACTTTAATCTTGCCGATGATTTTATGGAGCCTCTCCGCACACTTGTTGATGACTGGGTAGCCAATCATGATGATTGTTATGAAGAAGGATTATCCAAATATGTTAAGGGCGAATTAGTTAACCTTTATAATTCGTCAATCCTGTTTGACGGAAAGGAGATGAAAGTTCGATATGCAATAGATTCTATGGTGCGAACATTTGTCACTGCTGTTGAAACAAATAATCCAGAAAGAGTGATTTTCCCGGAAATGATATATAAACATGCGTAATCGATCTATGAGGATAATTGTATTCTTTGATTTACCTACTAATACGAAGTCGGAGCGAAAACACTATGCTGCGTTTCGTAAGTTTCTAATAAAGCATGGCTTTACTATGCTGCAGTTTTCTGTTTATGAACGAATAGCACGTAATCATGACGACAGTGATAAGTATATTTCGATGATAGAGAATAATAAGCCGCCCAAAGGAGATATCCGTTGTTTGCTAGTGACTGAAAAACAGTATGAGGGGATTAAATTGATTCTCGGCTCAAATGAGAACAGAGAAGACTATACAGATGAAGAATTCCTTGAGTTTTGACAAGAATTATCACAAATGTGATAGAATATCATCATTAAGGTTTTAGGCCTCGGACATTCATTGGTAAACAAAGACAAAAACGGAGACGTTATTACTCTTATGAAAGTTTTAGGCCTCGGACATTCATTGGTAAACAAAGACCTTAATAGCTGGCGACGCGTACCAGATGGGGTTTTAGGCCTCGGACATTCATTGGTAAACAAAGACTAACGGCTGCTTCTTTGAAACAATCGTCGGGTTTTAGGCCTCGGACATTCATTGGTAAACAAAGACCTTCCTTTATCTCTCCGACATGAATGTCGGGTTTTAGGCCTCGGACATTCATTGGTAAACAAAGACGCACCGCTAAAGCATCCAGGACACTGGCCAGTTTTAGGCCTCGGACATTCATTGGTAAACAAAGACGCCCGTCATAGCGCTTGTGTCGTCCTGCAGGTTTTAGGCCTCGGACATTCATTGGTAAACAAAGACTAGAGTTGGTGTTTCCTCAATCTGAATATCGTTTTAGGCCTCGGACATTCATTGGTAAACAAAGACCAGGAGCGATGGAACGCACAAAAGGAGAATGTTTTAGGCCTCGGACATTCATTGGTAAACAAAGACTCACACCTCTCTTTTAATTGCTGTTCTTTCGTTTTAGGCCTCGGACATTCATTGGTAAACAAAGACCGTTTCCAGTTCCATTGCAACGTATGTAAAGTTTTAGGCCTCGGACATTCATTGGTAAACAAAGACAAAGGAAGAGGCGCGGAAAGTAAACACCATGTTTTAGGCCTCGGACATTCATTGGTAAACAAAGACAATCGATGACAATATGACATTCTGGGACTTGTTTTAGGCCTCGGACATTCATTGGTAAACAAAGACTGTTCCAGTTATCGGAGATAGCACGCATAGGTTTTAGGCCTCGGACATTCATTGGTAAACAAAGACCCATCTGAAGAAACAGACTGCAATGTAACGGTTTTAGGCCTCGGACATTCATTGGTAAACAAAGACAAAGCTGTTGCAAAGGCAATTGGCCTTGTAGTTTTAGGCCTCGGACATTCATTGGTAAACAAAGACAATTGGTATTTTGAAAGCTCTTCATGTGGGGTTTTAGGCCTCGGACATTCATTGGTAAACAAAGACCACCCATTGATTCATCATGCTGTCAAATTCGTTTTAGGCCTCGGACATTCATTGGTAAACAAAGACGGTTGAATAATCGCCTTTTCGGGCGACAAAGTTTTAGGCCTCGGACATTCATTGGTAAACAAAGACAACAGCGGGCGCGTGCTTCGGCCGGTGGTAGTTTTAGGCCTCGGACATTCATTGGTAAACAAAGACCTACGGAAATACCGAACTCACTGTCAAGGTGTTTTAGGCCTCGGACATTCATTGGTAAACAAAGACTCTTTGCAACTAGGCGGATCAATCTTAAGAGACGGGTACTCGTAATATGATGTAGAGATCTCTTTTGCAGTTGTCGACGATTCTATTCTGCAATTAGGAGAATCAGTAAGAAAGGACCTTGGAAGATGATGCTATCTAATACCACCGGTAATAAACTGAATATGTATGTTCCGAATTACGTGGTCTTTGACTTGGAGACGACGGGGGTCTCTCCAAGTAGTGATGAGGTCATCGAGATCTCTGCGATTAAGGTGGTGAATGGGCAGGTAGCGTCGGAGTTTTCGACGCTGGTGAATCCGGGGAGGCATATTCCGTATTTTGCGAGTGAAGTAAATGGGATCACGGATGACATGGTCAAGGATGCGCCGTGTTTTGAAAAAGCACTCCATGACTTTCTTACCTTTACCGGTGATATGGTGCTGGTCGGCCATAACATCCATACTTTTGACATGAAGTTCATCTACCGCGACGCAGTTAAGTACTTCGGAAAAACAATCGGTAATGACTACGCGGATACACTTTATCTGGCACGTGCCGTTTACCCGAAGCTTTCCTGCCATAAACTTACCTTTCTTTCCGACTATCTCGGAGTATCCACGGAAGGGGCTCACAGAGCCCTCAACGACTGCCGCATGACACAAGTGCTTTTCGAGAAGATCGGGGAAGAGATGAGAAAGGGAGCATCCGGGAATGTACGGATCTGCGCGAAATGCGGAAGCCCGATGGTAAGAAGAAATGGTGTCCGGGGACCGTTCTGGGGCTGCATGAGTTATCCGGCCTGCAGAAATACTATGGATCTGTAAAAGCAATATCCGTATCAAGATATGCGGGTAGAAAGCGGCAGATTCCTCACAGTGCGGCGAATGCCGAGTAGATGAGGGTCATGTCGTGTTCGCTGTCGAGGAACTCGTAATCGTGAGAGGTGCCTTCGTGGACGCATTTGCCTGCGATATAGCCGAAAGGACGGTTCATCGGGAGCTTTTCCCAGGTGCCCTCTGAAAGAGGCGTTGTCGAGAAACTGCAGAAGTCTTCCGTCTTTCTGACATAGAGCGAATCTTTATAGTTGGTGTGCACATACAGCTGCTCCCCGTCAAAAAGAAGGATATTGAGTTTTCCGCAGGCGGCAAGCTTCACCAGGGCTTCGTCGATCACATCGAAACGCTCGGAAGCCGTAAGCGGTCCGCCTTTCTTATCAGTTCTGCGGTTGATCAGGCTGATGAGATAAAGAAGCACGGCCTCGCTGTCCGTAGAACCCTCCAGAGCCTCGGAAAAAGGGGAGATGAGATCTGTCTCGAAGATCGTCCCGTTATGGATGAGCGTCCAGCTTCTGCCGGTCTTGTCGTCCCAGACGAAAGGGTGGCAGTTCGAGTAGTTCATGAAGCCGATCGTCGCACGGCGGACATGCGCCAGAAGATCCGACGCCGTGATATCCCAGGCAAGACGGTTATGCAGGTACACACTGTCCAGCGCCTTTTTCGGTTCTTTTTCCAAAGAAACGGCATTCCCGCGGAAGATCGCAAGGCCCCAGCCGTCCGGGTTCTTGTCACTGTGGGTGAAGAACTCATTAAGGACTGTATTCACTTTTATCGGTTTGCGGGCGCTGAGTCCGAATAATTCACACATTTATAACTCACCAAACTTATCGATATAGTATTCGAGAGATCTGCCTTGGAACCGGCCCTCGACGGTCTCTCTTGCCGGACTTAGGACTTTCTTCGCGCGGCGGTAAAGCGGCTCGAGGAATATTGCTTCGTCTCTGCCTCTTCGATCCAGGCCTTCTTTGGCGATGTCGATGAGGTCAGTCAGAATCGCGGAAAGCTCTTCTTTACTGACGAAATCAGGAAGATCTTTTCGGACGAACATCCGGCGGAGTTCACCGACGGTATAGGCCTGTCCGTAGATCTGGTGCAGATCATCAAGGTATACGGAAAGAGTCCCGAGGTTTTTCTTTAGACCCGCGTGGAATGCCTGCGACGTCAGGATCTCGCCGACGGGCTGCTCGCAGACGCTCCGAAGTTCCAGTGTGCCGCGGTGTGTGAGATCGACGAACTTAAAGGAACGAAGATAGTCCAGGTCGCCGATTTCGGGCGTAAAGGTATATTTCTCATAGCCTTTGCCGTTATAGAACTCACCCTGGATCAGATCGGATGTGAAGTAGATATCCAGAGGGGTTGGCGCGAAGTTGATGTAATGCCCGTCTCTTTCGAGGCAGTAAAGGCTCATCGAACGGATATAGCTGACCAGCTCGTCGACCGATTCGATCTCTTTGTCGAAGATATCCACGTTGTGCGGATTCAGGCCGTGAAGGCTCTCTCTCCAGAGGTGGTCTCTCGCGCACAGATACTCGCCCATCGGGGAATTCGAAAAGAGAAGGGCCTTGAGGGGTTCGAGCTTATTGAAGGTGTTAATGGCCTCGGTCAGTTCGTTTTTGGAAACGTCCACATGCGTCTGCGAAGCGCACGTTAGAAGACCGAAATTCGGGATGTCATGGAAATGCTTCAGATCCCTGTATTTCTCATAGGATTTGAGGTGATGCAGAAGCATCCGGTAGCGGCCGTTCGGGACCGGGACGTTTCTGTTATATTCGTGGTACGGGTTAATGCCCATGCCGGTGATGGCGTGGTTGTTTTCCTTTAGAAAATCACTTGTGAACGTAAAGTATTTCTTGAAGCGGTCGTAGATGACGTGAAGGTCCGATTCTTTTCCGAAAGAAAACTCGACGGTATTGTAGCTGCAGTCGAAAGATAAGATGTCTCCGGTCTTTCTGTCTTTGGCGGAACTGATGTTGCCGTCGTCATCGTATTTTTCGGCTTCGAAAGAGAATTTCCGGATAAAGACATCTGTAAGTTCATGGATCACTTTAAAATCGACAGGCTTTTTCTCTTTATTCAAAATCGGCAGCTCAAACTCCACACCGATAAAATCGCCGGCAGGACGCTCGGTCGGTGCGATGTACTTATGTCGTATTGCGTTTTCCGTCAGCCTGCTTTGCGTAGAAAACTCTCCGCTTTTTAGTAATTAAAAATACTATATCTGTCGGGGGTTCCGTTTTCATACAGGTAATCACCCGATGCTTTTAGTAATTAAAAATACTATATCCGTCGAGGGACCTGATAACAAATACCAATGTTTTATTGCTTGTTATAAGCATGGGTTATATAGTAGAAGGTGCTTGATCTAAGGACTTTTGGGGACTTTGCCTATGCAAAACATATTGACTTGATAGGTTTTTATATTAGAATAGTGTATTGTATTTTGTATAACACACATCGTGGAGGGGCAGAATTTCGATCGGATCGGGCGAGATGGGGCCTTTGATCGGATCGGGCAGGCAGGAAGGATAAGGGGACATGCTGAATCAGTTTTCCAGGACACAATTGCTTTATGGCGCGGAGAATATGGAGAGATTCAAATCTTCGCGTGTGGCGGTCTTCGGAATCGGAGGCGTGGGCGGCTATGTCGTTGAGGCCCTGGCCCGAAGCGGGATTGGCGCCCTGGATCTGATCGACGATGACAAGGTGTGCCTTACGAATCTTAACCGTCAGCTTCTGGCGACCAGAAAAACGGTCGGAAAATATAAAGTAGATATGGCGCAGGAGCGTGTCCATGAGATCAACCCGGACTGCGAGGTCAGGGTCTATAAGACATTTTTCCTTCCGGAGACGCAGGATCAGTTCGATTTTAGTGAATACGACTATGTGGTCGATGCGATCGACACTGTTACCGGAAAACTGGCCATTATCGAAAAAGCCAAAGAAGCAGGTGTCCCGGTCATCTCTTCCATGGGTGCGGGGAATAAAATAAACGCTTCTCTTTTTGAAGTGGCAGATATTTATGAAACATCCATCTGTCCTTTGGCCAAAGTCATGCGCCGTGAGTGCAGAAAAAGAGGAATTGACTCTCTGAAGGTCGTCTATTCCAAGGAAGTCCCGATCCGTCCGTTGGAAGATATGTCGATCAGCTGCAGACAGCATTGCATCTGTCCGCCGGGAACCGTCCGAAAATGCACGGAACGAAGAGACATTCCCGGATCCACCGCATTCGTCCCCTCGGTCGTCGGGCTGATCATCGCGGGCGAAGTCATTAATGACCTGGCTGAATTTAGTAATTAGTAATCTGTCACTTATTCATCGCAAAAACAGTTATAAAATGATTGTCAGACTATACCTCGCTCGGTGCGGAGAGTATTGCTTTTCCTCTGATTACCACGGGCGTATATGGATTTCCGGAGGCGGAGGCACTTCGGATCGCGATCCGGGAGATCAGTAACTTTCTCATGAAGGAAGATACGGAAATGACAATTATTCTGGTAGTTTTCGATGAACGAACGTTCATGCTATCGAAAAATAAGGACTTTTGTAGACGTCAATTATTCAGATCTTATACTCTTGGTGTCATGATGCGATGCAGGCAGAATATTCGGACAGCTGTTTTGAGATAATCGGTACAACGAAGAACAGCAGGGCGCCTGAAAAAGGCATCAGGACAGAAATGAGGTGGCAGTATGATTCGTCTGTTGGCTAACCTGGTCGTTCACGACGACGAGGAAAAGAAGTGAGGAGGGAGAACGATGGGTTCAGGAAAAGTATTTATATGTAATGCCTGTGGAGAGAGGCTTTCTGTAATGACAGGTATCGGGAAACTCTTTCCAAAGATCTACGAAGAGACAGTGAAACAGATGCGTTCCGGGGAATACGGGGATGAATGCAGGAAGTTTTTTGAGGAGCATCCGGATGGTGTCGTGAATTGTGAAAAGGAGCTTCTGATCTGCGAAGAATGCGGCGTTCCGAAGACCGAGATGAATCTGTCTTTGTACCTTCCGAAAGAAGGCGCAAAGAATATTCCGGAAATGCCGTTCGGTAACGATTTTCGGAAGTTCACGCTATATGCGAAGTACCAGCACAAATGCGATAAATGCGGTGGTGCATGTAATGTGGTAAAGAGCTCGAAGATCAAGCGGATGACGTGCCCGGAGTGCAAAGGGGTAATGCAAGAGGATCCGGCCGGTCTTATCCTCTGGGATTAGTAAAACAGAAGGGTGGTGAGTAAATGTTGAATGATGAAAAATAGGAAACGATTGCTGTTTGGAGTCTTTTTGCCATTGTTTATTGGCGCAATCATATACATTGTTCTTAGCCCCAATGCATATTTGACCAAGCTTTTTTGGAACATGATTCGAATTGACAATCCTTTTGTCGGCGTCAAGGTCAGCAAAATGCATATTGTGGTCAGAATGATCAGATACTATCTATGCGACTTTATATGGGCACTTGCTCTAACTCAATCCGTTATTGTGATACTGGGGGATAAGAACCTGTTAATAAGCGGGTTTGTAGGAATCGGCTTCTGTTCTGTATGCGAGATAGCACAGCTTTTTGATCCGGTTCCGGGGACCTTTGATCACATAGATCTCATTGTAGAAAACCTGGCAGTTATATTTTCAATTTTAACAAGCTTATACATTAGGAGGTTGCATTATGAAAAAGGTAGTTAGTTTATTAGTAGTGTTGGCTCTTTTTGCAGCATTCTCGTTAGGAAGCGGTGAGGATAAAAAGACCGAAAACACAAAGCAGATCGTAGATGGTAATTCGAACGCTGCAGCAGAACAGGTTGATTCAGAAGCGACTGAACAGGCAACGACTACTGAACCGGCAAAGGGATTGCCTACAATCGAACAGAAAGTTGTTTATGATGAGCAGGGTATCGTTATTACGGCCGTCGAATACACCAAGGACGAATTCTGGGGTAATGAAGGAATTAAGTTCTTATTCGAAAACAATACGGAAAAGAGCGTTACAGTTGGTACGAATGCAGTCATTGTAAACGGATATATGGTTTCGGATCTTTTTGTAGCAGAAGTTGCGGCCGGGAAAAAGACAAATGAAACTCTGGATCTGCTCTCCAATCAGTTAAATGCAGCAGGAATTACAACTGTTGGTGAGGTTGAAGTATACTTCCACATCTATGATTCGGAATCTTGGTCTGACAGGGTAGATACAGGATGTATCTTAATTCAAACATCTGAGTATGCCAATATGGACACGGAAGCTGATACAAGCGGAAATGTCCTCTACGATGAAGGTGGAATCAAGATCGTCGGCAAGTATGTTGATGAGGATAGTTTCTGGGGGAAATCCATTGTTCTGTACATCGAGAATAATACTGAACAAAATGTGATCATCCAGGCAGAAGATGTTTCCGTGAATGGGTTTACAGTAACTTCACTGTTTAGCTGCACAGTTTATGCTAACAGGAAAGCATATGATGACATTACACTGCTTTCAAGCGATCTTGATGAAAACGGAATTACTTCTGTTGATACGGTATCTCTGAAATTTGAAATCATGACAGAAGGGTATGACAAAATCGCTAAAACAGAAGAGATTTCGTTCAGCACAAGGTGATTAGTTTCTTTAGGTAAATCAATAAATAGGAAATCATCACAACTTAAAACGTAGTGGTGTTATCTGAGAAAGCGTTACGGAAAGAATCTGAGTCCTCGGCTCCGCCAGGGCTCAGATTCATATCTTCGGTATCGTTTAATCCTTTCTGATGTCACCAAATGCGGATTTAGCCGATTTGGTTTTTCCTGCCTTCATATCGGCATACCCTTTTTCCAGTTCTTCATCCATCTCTGCATCGGAAAGCATACTGGCATCTACAAGCTTTGATTCGGGCATTTTCACTTCAAACGGGAGACCGCGCTGAAGGATGATTTGCTTGTAAAACATGTTGATCGCACTAGATGCCGGGATGCCTAATGCGGACAGAATACTTTCTGCCTGTTCTTTTACTTCCGGTTCTATCCTTGCATACAGATTCGCTGTTTTTGCCATATCACATCATCTCCAGATTGCGTACTTGTGAAATATAATTCATCAATAGTATTATACTCTGATGTACGGACAATCGCAATACATGTACACTTAATAAATGGGTTTCTCTGGTATTATCCCACCGCATCCCACCATTCAAAATGTTTATCAATTTCTGTCATAAGGGGCGCATATGAGTGGTATGACTGATGTAGTCATTCTCACCGGAGATGTAGCGGTCATAATCGATGTGCAGGATGTCGCTACTTCCTGTCTGGAAAGAAAGATACCAGATAAAGTGAGAGATGTAGCCTATCGTTCCTTCGCTGTTGATCCCGTAGAGACGCTGAAGAGAAAGAGTTGATGGTTTTTCGCCGCGCTTGGTGACGAAACCTTCTTTCTCTGCCTGCTCCAGAAATTTCTTCTGCAGATCCTCGGTTCCACAATAGAACCATACCTTTTTGTTCTTTTCGATAAGTGATTTTAGTGTTCGCATATGATCACTCCTCCTAAATGATTTTCTGCCTGAAAGAGTGAATAAAAAACTCCCATCGTTTCCGATGGGAGTTTCAAACATAATCATCATTATCTCACCCATCGGTCAAGCTTTAGCACCTTACTATTGCAGGTTGCTGTGCGGTCAACGAGCTTGTCTCTCGCGCACTCTTTATAGGCAAAGTTATTATACCATAAAGCCGTTGCTATAACAATCAAAACGCCTTAAAAAGTGAGATCCGAAATGGCCGGGAAGGTGATTTTCCTATGATATAATCGATCCTAAGAAATGAAAGACAGATCTATCAGAAACAGGGAAGAGCAATGACTCAAAAGATGCACAAATTGATAATTCTCCGGGGCAATTCCGGCAGCGGAAAAACGACGGTAGCGAAAGACCTTCAGAAGAAACTGGGGAATAGTACGATGATTATTTCCCAGGATGCCATACGCCGTGAGATGCTTATGGTCAAAGACGGCCCGGAGACCAAGGCGCTGCCACTACTGAAAGAACTGCTCCGTTATGGAAGTGAGCACTGTGAGATCGTAATTCTCGAAGGGATTCTTGTGGCAGACTGGTATCGTTCTCTGTTTGAACTGGCGAATGAACTATATGGGAAAGATGTCTATGCATATTACTTTGATATACCTTTCGAAGAGACTCTGAATCGTCATAAGACTCGGGCAAAGAGCAATGAATTCGGCGAGAAAGCGATGAGAGAATGGTGGGTAGAAAAGGATTATTCCGATGTTCTGAATGAGACCGCCATTACGGAAGAAAAAGACCGGGACAACATAGTAAATGAGATCTGTGAACGTATTGGAATTGTTTGCGTACCTCGACGAGAGGTATAAGCGTAAATAAATATCACCCATTTTGGATTGGAGCCGAATGGGTGATTAACTAACTCATTAAGGCAACCGTCCTCGCGGACTGTGCTCTTCTGCTTGTATTGTATCATTGCAGTATGAAAACGTCAATTTGGCTCTTATACTAACAAGATCAATTCAGGCTCCTGGTGAATGCTATAATGCAGATAGATGAGCGATGAAAAGTGCAGCTGTGAGGCTCCTCCCGGACCTTTCATTTTTTGAAGGAGATAACAATTGAACGAAGAATATAAAACTGCATCTGCAGTGTTTGAAAAATACGGATTGGGTGAGATCACGGGTCCGGTCGAACCTGTGTCTGGCGGTCTGATGCACAAGATGTATAAGGTGCAGATCAGTTCCGGCACCTATGCGCTGAAGTGCTTAAATCCGGAGATCATGAAGCGCCCCGGCGCGCTTGCGAACTTCGCCGCCGCGGAAGATCTCGAGCGCGTGCTTGAAGAACAAGGACTTCCGATCGTTCCCGCGCTTTCTTTTGACGGGAAGAAGATGCTCCTTCTTGATGGAAAGTATTTCTATATCTATAACTGGCAGGAAGGAAGGATCACCGATCCGCGTGCGATCACGAAGGAACAGTGCTTTACGGCAGGAGAAATCCTCGGAAAGATCCATGGGATCGATTCGCATAATGTGGAGCCCGAAGAGCCGGATATCGCTTCGGTCGATTTTTCTTCCTATCTTCAGCAGGCGGAAGAAAAAAGAAGCCCGATCGCACCGTATCTGAAAGAGAATCTGGAACTTCTAGAAAAGGCGCAGGAGGCATTAAATTTCGCAATATGCGGTCTTCCTTCAATGCGTGCGATCAATAACGGAGATATGGATCCGAAGAACATCATGTGGCATAACGGGAAGCCTCATGTGATCGATCTGGAATGTTTAAGCCGCGGTAATCCGATCGCTACCTGCCTGGACCTGGCACTGCAGTGGTCAGGGACTACGGAGCTGGATTTCAAAAGCGAGAACCTGAAAGCGTTTTTCGACGGATATCTGAATGCCTATGACAACGGCTTCCGTTCTTATGAGGATCTTTACGGGATCGCCTATTCGTGGGTAGCGTGGCTCGAATATAACATTCTCCGTGCTCTGGGAATCGCGAGTGATCGGGAAGAAGAGATCCGTCTCGGTGAAGCGGAAGTAAGAAATACGATCGGAAGGATAAAGTATCTTCATGAGATAGAAGGCGAAGTGAAAAAGGTGCTGGAAGAACTGCCTGCGCCGGATCCCAAGTGCTTTTCGACTCATGATGACCGTCTCTGTTATATCGATCTCGTTTTTGAAGGAGAGCTTTCGGATATTCCCGAGTATCCACTTCCCCAAGGCTACCGTTTCGTGAATTACAGACCCGGAGATAAAGATGCCTGGATCGATATTGAACTGTCTTCCGGTGAGGTCTTAAGTAAAGAGCACGGAGAAGAATGCTGGGCGCGTTATTACGGAAGCAGAGAGGAAGAACTACCTGCAAGGATGTTCTTTATCGAAAATGATAAAGGTGAAAAGATCGGAACGGCCACGGCGTTTTACGATATCCATAGAGAGCCGGATCCGGACGAAGGACAGCTTCACTGGGTGGCCATAAAGAAGGACTCCCAGGGAAAAGGACTTTCCAAGCCGCTGATCACTTTTGTCCTGAACGTCATGAAAGACCTCGGGTACAAAAGGACGAAGATCCATACGCAGACGAATACGTGGCTTGCCTGTAAAGTGTATTCGGATCTTGGTTTTCAGCCGGAAAAGGAGAGCCTACTTAAACACCGCGCCGGATGGAAGATGGTGGGGCTTCTTACGGGAAAACAGTTTTTCGAACAGAGTGCAGTCAAGTAAAATAGATAGCAGGAGGCAAAGGAGAATATGCCGATAGTAAATGTAGCCATGCTGAAGGGGAGATCCCCGGAATATAAGAAGACCGTTCTCGACTGCATCCATCAGGGGCTGGTCGATGCAATCGGAATTGAAGACTGGGACAGATTCCAGCGAATCACGGAATATGACCGCGAAGATTTTGAGATCCCGTCATTTAAGACAGATGCTTTTATGATCATTGAAATGAAGGTCTTCCCCGGAAGAACGAAGGAGCAGAAGAAGGTTCTTATCGAGAACATCACGGGTTCCCTGAAGGAAAGACTTTCGGTCGATCCTTCGGATGTTTTTATTGTGATTCAGGAGCCACCACTTGAAAACTGGGGCATCGGCGGAAAGCAAAAGTGAGTGGTACTAAGTAGATATCAAGCATCTATTCAAGTACAGATCAATGCAATATGCAACATATCCGTATGAAGTATCGTCTTATTTGCATGGAGGTTATTCATATGAGGTGTGTTGATTTTAAAAACAGGGTGGCGGCTGCGGTTATGGCGGCCGGAGTAATGGTATCTTTCACTGCGTGCAAGGATAAGGATTCTAAAAAGAAAAGCACTCGGGAAACGCATGTTGAGACCGAAGATACGATGAAGATCGTACCTCCGACTACATCAGCTTCTGACCCGACGAAGAGTGCGGATGAGCTTAAGAGCATCGACGGGCCCATGCTTACGATCTATTGTGAAGATGAGGGACCGTATGATTACTATGAAGACGATAACAGGGATGCTTCTTTTACCGTTTACTACAACGGAGACCTGGAAAGGGTCTGCTATCACTCGATGAGTGATCCCGTCAAAAATGTTGTGACGCTCTCAGATTATGAATTATCTGTTTTCTATCAGTTCTGTATGGATTATGGTGATGGAAAGGCCTTTTTCGGCTACAGCGAGGATGTATGTGACGGCACGATGTATAGTTTTGCCTATTATGACGAAAGCAGGGAGAGACACAGCATATACAGTGGGTACTGCTATAATGTCCCTGCCCTGATGGATATCGTCGATCGTGTAAGCGGATATTCCGATCCGGATTTCTCCATCCCGTGTCAGAACAGGATCGGTGGATATCAAGGACTTCTGGATACTGTCACCAATCTTTCCAGCCCGCAGGTCAAAAGAGTAGATCAGCTCCCCGATGATGTTGTTCTCGAATTAGGAGTGGATCTTTCGTATGCCAAGTATTTCTACGAATATACATACACGACGACGGAAGATGCGGAAAAAGGACCGATCGTGTGCTATGTTTCGAATATCGGTGTTCTCGTCGCCATGAAGAATAACCGCAACTGGGATGTGACGGATCTGATTATCGAAGTAAACGGCAGAGAACTTTACGCACAATGGGATCCTGCTACGTATAACACCTATCTGTTTGAGGACATGCTTTATGAGAAGAGATCCATCACCGTCGAGATGGAAGACTGGGATTTCGGAAAAGAAGGATATGTGGAGGATCTTCAAGGATACGGCCCCGGCCCTGATGTTATGTGTAAACCCGGAAGTATCGTCATGTGCGAGACGCCTGAGGGCAATGAAGTGCTTCGTATCATTACGCGGGAAAATGAGTGCGAATGCGTGACCGTTGCCACGATCAATTCCGTGACGGAGGAGGAGCTTCTGGAGATCTTCGGAGAAGGACCGGTTACGGTCACGATCTCACTTCCCGAACAGGAATAGAAAACATACAGAAAATCCGGCAGAAGAGATCTCCTGATGTCACCTGGGAAAGCCGTAACTGTGCTATAATCGGCTTTGCGAGGTAATTGATATGGATGTTTTATTAGATGGCAATGGAATTACGGTGAAAAAGCTTCTGAAAACGAGCGTGATCCCGTATTCGGACATACGCAGTATCGAAGTTTTGGAACCTAAGAAGACCGTATTCCGCACATACGAAAAAGAAGAGTATATCTTCAAGGGCTTTCTAACTCTTGAGGATTTTACGCCGAACATCTTTGACCTGATCAAAAAGAACAAGATCGAGTACAAAGATACTTTTACCATGTCGGACGAAGCGGAAGAGATCCTCAGTGAAGAAGAGATGGAAAAGCGGGTCGGATCCCTTGTCGAAAGCATCCGTGAAGAAGCGCATGCGCTTGTCAAAGACCTTCTCGGCGAAAGATATGATATTGATATGAAAGCCGTGACCGTTCATGATGAAAAGAACCTGTATCTGCGGCTTCTTCGTGACGGGGAGACCGTAAGGGATATCGTCACGCCGCATATCAGCGAACCGGAATTCGGCATCACGGATTCTTTTGACTTTATTATGTTGGCGTTTCTCGTCGAATGGAATCCCCGTGAGGAGAAATCAAAATACGTGATGGCATTAGATGACGTGGACGGGTTTGAGAAAGAACGGAAGTATCTTTTAGACGAGATCCGTACCATCTGTGAGAAGATCCGAAAAGACAGCAGCAAAGAATATCTCGCACAGTTATAGGTTAGGGGGATTGGAATATGAAAAAGTTGTTTGTTGTATTTATGAGCATTGCGATCTTGTCTTTCTCCTTCTGCGGATGCGGTAAGTCTGATTCGGAGGGACCGGTTTTTAAAGAATTGGATAAAAACTGGTATGAAAACGTCAAAGGTTTATACGAATCGAAATACCCGGAAGGAGGAAAGCCTATCTGGATCAGTACTGATGAGATCAGAGGAAATGGATTATTTTATTTTTCTGAAAGATCGATCTCTTTTTGCTATTCGACTTGCAGGGGTCAGGATCTTGAAATCAAGCTTTACCCTGACAAGGAAGAAGTGGCGGTAAAGGCTGATCTTTCTTATGCTGACAGCAGATTCTACGTTTCCGGAGATGATTATAAGATCGGGATGAAAGATATCGAAAAAAATATCGATGATATGATAAGCGGCACACCGAAAACATTTGATATCTATGACGATTCTGCTTTGGGTGTGCATGGTGAAGATGTTAAAAAGGATATTTCCATCATGTATGCAAGACTGATCGCGCTGTCGGACTGTGCTTTTCCCGAATTAAATATGTCGCTGGAAGACAGTGGTATTTCTCTGGGAGAAAAGTACCGTTCGGTCGATCCGACTGACACGCTGAGCACGGAAACCACCATTACGAATGAGCATAAGTTTGAAAACGGCATCTGCAGTGACTGTGGCATGGCCTGGACAGAGTACTTGTACGGGGTCATAAGAGACCTGAACGAGTACTTTTCCGAAGAATGGAGTAGCGCATATGGACAAAACACGTCCTATATGATCGACGCCGGTGATTACGTGCAGTATATCTGCCGTGGAAAGAATGATAGTGAACTGTTCTATCACAACCAGGACGGCTATCAGATTTCCAAGGATTGTACGATCAATATCCTTGACGATGGTGACGGTATTGATCTAACGATCGATTTCAGTCTGGAAGAAGGCAGCGTTCCTGTCAAAGGAGACCCGAGCGTTACCACTGATCTGTTCAGGTATCACCTGATCATCTCTGCGGCTCCGGGCGAATTCGATAAGATATTCGCTTCAAAGGAAGCATTGGTTAAAGCAAGTGATGTGAATCTTTATATCACAGATCAGGAGACCAGGGCGATCAGAACTGCCTGGGAAGACATGACGGAAGACGAGATAAAGAAGACAATCGAAGATGTTGACCACTGCGTCTACTATACTAAAGAGGAATTTATCGATCTGGTCTGGGATCTGCATGACAACTTCCTGGAGAGTCTTGACAAAGGTATGATCTGGTTCGATACTTCATTTGAAGATCTCGGAATTAACTGGAAGGGATAATTTGCAGCCCGCCTTGCAAGAAACCTTCGTAAATGCTAATATGAACTCATAAAAACCAAGGGAACAAAGGCGTTTCATCCATATCGGATGAGGCGCCTTTTTGCTGTTCAAAGGGGGCGAGGACATGACGGCTTTTGACAGGATTAAAAGCGGCATCCCGGAGATGGATATTGCGCTGGATAACATCCGGCTCGGCGACAATGTCGTCTGGAGAGTTTCGGAGCTTTCTCAGTTTAAGCTCTTCATGGAACCCTATATCCGTCAGGCGATCGAAGATAAGAGAAACATCATCTATTTCCGGTTCGCAAGCCATGAGCCGCTCCTTCCCGAATGTCCGGAGATCAAGACGGTCAATATCCCGCTATCCCACAGATTCGAAACCTTTACGGTCGATATCCATAACGTCATCGAGAAAGAAGGATATGATGCCTTCTATGTGTTCGATTGTCTGTCGGAGCTTCAGACGGCCTGGGCCACCGACCTCATGATGGGAAACTTTTTCCGCGTCACATGTCCGTTCCTTTTTATCCTCGATACGGTTGCATTCTTTCCGATCATTCGCGGAAAGCACTCTTCGCAGGCCATCAATAAGATCCTGAACACAACGCAGCTCTTTTTCGATGTATATGCGGATAAGAAGAATATCTACGTGCGCCCGAATAAAGTCTGGAATAGAAATTCCGACACGATGTTCCTGCCACACACCTATGACCCCGAGACAGGTGCTTTTCGACCCATATTAGACGGCGTCAAATCCAGCCGTTTCTATCAGACGCTGGGGCAGGCGCAGAGGTCTTCGGAAGAGCAGTTCTCGGACTCCTGGGACCGGTTCTTCAATAAGGCGAAGATCCTTCACGAATCGGGCGCGGACATCACTTCCGACTGCGAGAGAATGTGCAACATCATGATGACCCGCGACGAGAAGATGCGGAAAATGGTCAAGAAGAACTTCACGCCGGAGGATTATTTTTCCGTGCGTGACCATATGGTCGGCACCGGCATGATCGGCGGTAAGGCCTGCGGCATGCTTCTGGCTCGTGCGATCATCCGAAATAACGAACCGGACATCAGCGAGGTCTTAGAGCCGCACGATTCGTTCTATGTCGGCTCGGATCTTTACTACACGTATATTGTCGACAATAACCTCTGGGACACCAGGATCCGGCAGAGGACCGAGGAAGGGTATTTCACGCTCGCTTCGGAGTTTGCCGAGAAGATCATGGGCGGTGTCTTTTCAGAGGCGATGCGGGAGCAGTTCGTGCGGATCATTGAATACTACGGACAGGACCCGTATATCATCCGTTCGAGCAGTATCCTTGAAGACGGCTTCGGAAATGCCTTTGCCGGGAAATACGAGTCCGTTTTCTGCGTCAACCGCGGAAGTAAAGAGGAGAGGCTCGCCGAATTCGAGAATGCCATAAAGATCGTTTATGCGAGCTCCATGAGCCTTTCGGCGCTGGACTATAGAAAGAGAAGGGGCCTGGATAAAAGAGACGAGCAGATGGCGCTTCTGATCCAGAGAGTGTCCGGCTCTTACTACGGCTCGAATTATATGCCCTGCGCGGCGGGTGTCGGATATTCCTACAGCCCGTACCGAATCATGAAGGACAGCGACCCGAATGCGGGTATGCTGCGTCTGGTCATGGGTCTCGGAACCTCTGCGGTCGACCGTACCGAAGGCTCCTATCCGCGTATCGTGAATCTCGATATGCCCGAAAGATCTTCGTATTCGTCCTCTGCCGATAAGCATAAGTTTTCCCAGGGAAAAGCAGAAGTCATCGACATGTCTGAAAAGACCCTGAAGCGCTTAACGCTGGAGCAGATCCAGCCGGATATCCCCGGATATCTCGACCGTATCCTTCTCGAGCACGATGTCGATGCCGAAAGAAGACTTCGGGAGATCGGCATGCAGCGCGAAGTCAAGTTCATTTCGTGCAGAGGACTTGTGAAGAATAAGACCCTCATGGAGCAGATGCAGAGGATGCTGCGGTGTATTGAGGATGAATATGAATACCCGGTCGATACCGAGTTCACGATCAATATCTCTGAAGGCGACGAATACTCGATCGACCTTCTGCAGTGCCGTCCGCTTCAGGTCATGAAGGGAAAGACCGGCACCGTGATCCCGCCGGAGGTGCCGGAGGAGAGAAAGCTTCTGGAGAGCAAGGGCGCCTCAATGGGTATGTCCAAGGCGCATAAACTCGATTATATCGTCTATGTCGATCCGGTGAAGTACTACGAGATGCCGTATAAGGACAAGAGCCTTGTGGCCAAGATGATCGGTCGCATCAACTGGCATTTCAGGGATCTTGAAAAGCACATGATGCTCATCGTCCCGGGAAGAGTCGGTACGTCCTCTCCGGAACTCGGAGTGCCTACCGCCTTTTCAGATATCAGTGCATTTGAGATAATATGTGAGACGGAAGAAACGAAAGCCGGATATAACCCCGAGCTTTCTTACGGAAGTCATATCTTCCAGGACCTCGTCGAAGCAGAGATCCTCTATACCGCGGTGTTCCATAACGAGAAGACCTTGGCCTTTTCACCGGAAAAACTCGAAGGGGAAAAGGACATTGCGGGGGATTTCGAAAGCGACAGCCGGCTTCTGGACATCGTACATGTCTATGACGTTTCAGGCCGGAACTGCGAGGTTTTTAACGATGTTACAAACGAACATCTGCTGATCACCTGCTGATTTTTGTGGTGTCCGGAAGAGGAAAAAGGAGATGGAGCAACGATAAGATGGGAAAAAGGAGTAATCTGCGGGATTGCGTAACGAAGTATATTTCCGATCAGTATGGTGTGGATCCGGAGTTTCCATGGGACGGAGATGACACGAGTGCCGTCTTTCGTCATCGGGAGAACAAAAAGTGGTTCGCGCTGATCATGGAGGTACGAAGGGAGCTTCTGGGCCTTCCCGGAAAAGAACGTGTCTCTTGCATGAATCTTAAGATCGACGACGTCATCCTCCATGACATGCTCGTGCATGAGGACGGGATCCTTCCTGCGTATCACATGAATAAGCAGCACTGGGTGACGGTTCTTCTCGACGGAACGGTCGGTTTTGACAGGGTGACCGGGCTTTTGCAGGTGAGCTTCGAGGCGACACTTCCCAAACGGAGGAAGAAGTAAAGACATGAACCGGATCTACTGGGATATCGATAAGATCGCATCACTGACGGATCATCTGGAAGCCGCGACGCACAGCCACGGCATGATCCAGTTTTTCCTGTTCCTTGAGGGGGGCCCGGAGATGAAGGTGGGGAAGGAGAAGATCCACGACCGCTGCCTGTTCGTGAATGTCAATGTGAAACATGCCGTGAAGTTTCATGACGGGCTTCTTTTTACCTGCGTGATTGAGCCTGCCTCGGATATGGGGCGGAAACTGAGCGCGCTTCTTAGCGGGAAAGAGTATTTCGCACTGGAAGATACAAAGGCGGAAGAATTGGCCGCGCTGGCCCGCCCGATGATGGATTCTTTTTCAAAAGCACCTTACACGAATCTGATGGAAAAACTCTACGAGGTGATCGGCGCCGGACCTTGCGAAAAGCACCTGGATGAGCGGATAACGGCGTTCCTTTCCATGCTGGAAAACTGCAGCTGCACGGATCACTCTGTCGATCACTTTGCGGAAGAACTGCACCTGTCTTCGTCCCGCCTGTCGCATCTTTTCTCTGAGCAGGTGGGGATCACATTAAAAGACTATCTGCTTCTTCACCAGCTGGAAAGAGTTTTCCAGGATATCTTAAGCGGCAGGAAGATCACGGATGCCGCGATGGATGCGGGCTTTGACTCGCCGTCGCATTTTGCCTCCACGGTAAAAAGACTCATGGGACTTCCGGCAAGAAGCACCATAAAAGATAGCGAATTTCTGAAAGTTTATTAATCCCCGGTTTTCTATACTGATGCCAGAAAAGAAAAAGAGCCCGGCGGCGCGATGCTCCTCGGAAAAGAGGCGCGGGCATAGGGCACTTTAGAAAAGAGGCACAGTATGGAAAATAAATATCTTAAAAAGACCCCGATGGTAAACTATGACGCAGAACCGATCCGAAATCTGATCGAGTCTCGTGGCTGGGAAAATCTCGACACATTCGACAGAATCGGCGCGATCTATGACTATGTCCGAAATGAGATCCTTTTCGGATATAACCGTTCGGACACGCTTACCGCTGAAGAGGTACTCGCGGACGGATACGGACAGTGCAACACCAAGGCGACACTTCTCATGGCTATCTTTCGCGGATGCGGCATTCCCTGCCGCCTTCACGGATCGGAAGTCAGCAAGTGCTTTCAGAGAGGCGCGACCTCGGGCATCATCTCGATCCTGGCGCCAAAGACGATCGCCCATACCTGGGTGGAGGTTTTCTATGACGGGAAATGGATCGCGCTGGAAGGCGTAATCACGGACGAAGCCTATGTGCAGGGCGTGAAGAAGAAAGAGAATCCGAAGAAAGGTCCTTTTCAGAAATATGCCATCTCGGTGCCGGACTTAACAACATTGGATCTGACCTGGCGGGGACAGGATCTTTTCGTGCAGAATGCATCGATGGTGAAAGACTTCGGAACCTTCGACGATCCGGATACTTTCTTTACTCTTCACAAGCAGACCTGGAACAAAGTCAAGGACTTCGCCTATGTTCACTACGGAAGAAAAGTCATGAACCGGAACGTCGCCAGGATGCGGAAGGTCTGAAACTCAATTTAATGCCAGCTTGGTGCCACACTTGCGTTATGGAAAAAGTGGCGAACCACACAACTCCTATACTGAAAGGATAAAGCCTTTTCCATCGGGGAATGATATACTTTTCTTAAAAAAATACGATTGCTAGTGTTCAAAAAACCGATAGCCCGGTCGTATGAAGAAAGATCCTGACGGAAAGGAGAGTTGCGAAATGATTCGTGAAATGAAGCGGGAAGAGATCCCGCAGTGTGTGGATGTGATCCGAAAGAGTTTTCTGACAGTGGCGGAGGAGCTTGGTTTTACCACGGAAAATGCACCTCGTTTCACAGCTTTTGCTATGTCGGAAGACAGGCTCTATTCGCAGCTGGAAGAAGGCCGGCCGATGTTCGTCTATGTGGATGAGAAGGAAAATATCTGCGGATACTATTCTCTGGCGATGCAGGAGAATCTCGAGTGCGAACTGAATAACCTGGCTGTCCTTCCGGAATACCGTCATCAGGGGATCGGAAAACTTCTTCTGGAGCATGCTTTTTCCTATGCGCATAGCGTATCTCCATCGTGGAAGAAAATACCGTCTTACGGAAGTGGTATGAGAGCTTCGGCGCCGTGCATATCGGCACGAAGAAATTCGATTTCTTCCCGTTTACCTGTGGCTATATGCAGAAAGAAGTGTGACGCGATTTGAAATGGTATATTGATCGATTTCCTGAGCTTCGAAAAGCACCGCCGGTCTACTCCGTGTGCGGGGACGATTGCGCGGTCTGCCCCAGATTTCTGGCAAGGACAGAAGAGGAACTTCACGAGACGGCGGAGTTCTGGTATCGTGCCGGATGGAGGGATCACGTAGTCAGTAACGATGAGATCCGGTGTACCGGCTGCGGCTGCCGTCCGACCTGCAGCTTTATGCTCCTTCCCTGCACGAAAGAGCATGACGTATCCTGGTGCAAGGAATGCCCGGAGTTCGAATGCAAAAAGATCGAGGATGTGTATCTCCGCTCTGCTTCGAAAATGGAGCAGTGCCGAAAGGCCTGCGAAAGCGAAGAAGAGTTTCAGATGTTCGTCCGTGCTTTTTACCAGAAGGAGGAAAATATACGCGGAGTCCCGATGCGGATCGGCGTGATCCAGGCCAGTTCCCAGAGCGAAAAGAACTCGCTTTTATTCGAGACCGTGAAGAAGTATGCGAAGTATGCGACGGTGCTGAATTTCGGTTGCACACCGGAGGAAAAAGAGAAGTACAGTTACATCGAGATCTCCATTCTGGCGGGGCTTCTTCTGGCGTCAGGATCTCTCGATCTTGTGGTGACAGGATGCTCTTCCGGGCAGGGCATGATGCTGGCTTGTAATAACGTGCCGGGCGTGCTCTGCGGGTATGTTCCGACACCGATGGATGCATATCTTTTTGCGCAGATCAACGACGGAAATGTCGTGTCGGTTCCTTTGGGCGAGGAGTATACATGGCAGGGAAAAGAGAATCTTGAACAGACGGTCGAGAAACTTTTTTCCGAGCCTTTCGGACAGGGATATCCGAAGTCGGAAGCGGAGAGAAAAAAGAAGGATACACTTCTTCTGAAAAGAATCAGGAAGAATTCGCAAGTTTCTATTTCGGAGTTTCTATCTGCCCTTCCGAAGGACCTTGCGGAGAAGATCAGAACGAAGGAAAACGTGTTAACATGGATACGAGAGAACGGAAAGGATCCGGATATTCTGGCATGGCTTCGATGATGGATCTGTTCCTTCTGAAAAAGAGTAAAGAGAGAATGCAAAAATGGAACTGAGAAAATTATCTGAACATATTTGGTATATGCCTTTTGAAGAGGAGCGGGACAGGCCGAATCTCGGCTATATCAGAGGAGAGAAGTGGAGCCTGGCTGTCGATGCCGGGCATTCGGACGTGCACATGAAAGAGTTCTATGCACTTCTGGAAAAAGAGGGACTTCCGCTTCCGGATCTGACGGTGCTGACGCACTGGCACTGGGATCACACTTTCGCCATGCACGCGATACATGGTCTTTCTATCTGTAATGCAAGGACCAATGATTACCTGAAAGAATGGAAAGAAAAGATCGAGAAGAACGGGCCTTCGTGTTTCCTCGCGATCGGTGATAGTGTGCGAAAAGAATATGCCGGGAATAAGGACGTTATCGTCGTTCCTTCTGACATGACCTACCATGGGGAGATGACGCTGGATCTGGGCGGATGCACGGTAAAGATCCTCGAATCCGAATCCCCGCACACCGATGATGCGACGCTTGTGTATGTGTGCGAAGACAAGACCCTGTTCCTGGGAGATTCCACGTGCAGTGCTTTTCCCAATGGAAAAAAAGACAAGGAACTTAGCAGAAAACTTGCGGATACGATCAAGCGCATAGACCCGGAGATCTGTGTGGAAGGACACTGGACACCGGTCGAAACATCTGATACGTTAGCCGATCTTTTAGGGGAATGATGCAAGGAGAAGGGAACCCTTCAAGGAGAAAAGAGTATGCGATTCAATCAACTGGTTCCGGAACTGAGTGTTTCCGATATTGAGAAATCCAAACGATTCTATACGGACATTCTGGGTTTTCAAATCGAATATGAACGGGTCGAGGATAAGTTTGCTTTTCTTTCGCTTGGAGAAGCGCAGTTAATGATCAACGAGATCAACGGCCATTGGGAGACCGGGAAGCTGGAGTATCCGCTTGGAAGAGGGATCAATTTCCAGATCGAGATCGACCACGTAGAGGAATTCGTTGCCAGGATAAAAGAAAAAGGCGTGGTTCCGTTTAAAGATATATTCACCAGCAAGTACCGCTGCGACGGCGTCAGCTATGTGGAGAAAGAAGTACTGATCCAGGACCCGGACGGGTATCTCCTGCGGTTTTCTGAGACATTGGAAGAGGAGTGAGCCGATGAATCATGATGAGCAGAGAATATGGCTGATCAAGCAGCTTCTGGCGGAGAGGTCGGATGCAGCCGATGTGGAAATACCCGCCGGTGAAAAGGAGCAGAAAGATCTCCTTCGGGGTCTTATGAATATCCGTATGCCCGACCCGATCAGTGATGATTTTCTGAAGATTCAGGATGAATATCTGACGGCGGAAAATGAAGCGGAAGGAATCGTGAGATTAGAGGATCTTACGCCCATCGGCTCGGATGCACGGATCTATCTATGGCAGGGAGATATGTCCAGGCTAGCGGTAGATGCTGTGGTAAATCCGGCTAATTCCGGCTTCACCGGCTGCTACCAGTGGCTGCATTCATGTCTGGACAACATCCTTGGCTCCAAGGCCGGCATCCAGCTTCGGCTTTATTGCAATGACATCATCGAGAAGCAGGGATATCCGGAACCGACAGGACAGGCCAAGATCACGCCGGCATTTAATCTTCCGGCTAAGTATATCATCCACACCGTCGGCCCGATCGTACAGCATGTTCTAACGAAACAAAACGAAGACGATCTGGCATCCTGCTACCGTTCGATCCTGAAACTGGCAGATGAAAAAGGCCTTTCGAGTGTCGCCCTCTGCTGCATTTCTACCGGTGTATTTATGTTTCCGAATGAAAGAGCAGCGGAGATCGCCGTGGCAACAGTGAAGGAATATCTGGATACGACCGGAAGCGGCATCAAAGTGCTTTTCAATGTGTTTAAGGATATTGATCTTCTGTTTTATCAGAACCTTCTGAATCGAGGTGATTGTAATGTATGAAAAACTGAAGCAGGCTCTCTCTGAGGCGGATGCTGTCGTGATCGGTGCCGGTGCGGGTCTTTCCACGTCGGCGGGCTTTATCTATAGCGGTGAGCGGTTCGAGAAATACTTTTCCGACTTTTCGGAAAAGTACGGCTTCACGGACATGTATACCGGCGGCTTTCATGTGCTGGGGATGGAGCCGGAGATCATGTGGGCGTACTGGTCCAGATACATCTACATCAACCGTTATCTGGATGCGCCGAAACCTGTGTATGACGACCTCTTTTCGCTGGTGAAAGAGAAGGACTATTTCGTCCTGACGACGAACGTGGATCACTGCTTTCAGAAGGCGGGATTCGATAAGGAACGGCTCTTTTATACGCAGGGGGATTATGGTCTTTTCCAGTGCACGGAGCCCTGTACGCAGGACACCTACGATAACGAAGAGATGATCAGGAAAATGTACGAGCAGCAGAAGGATATGCGGATCCCGACCGAGCTGATCCCGAAATGTCCAAAGTGCGGGAAACCGCTTACCATGAATCTTCGATCCGACGATAAGTTTGTCGAGGATGACGGATGGAAACTTGCGTGCTCGAGATACGAAGTATTTCTGGAAACGCATAAGACGGGAAAAATTCTTTTCCTGGAACTGGGTGTCGGATACAACACACCGGTCATCATTAAGTATCCGTTCTGGAAAATGACCATGCAGAATCCGAAGGCGACCTATGCCTGCATCAACTTCGAAGAAGCCCTCTGTCCGGAGGAGATCAAGGACCAGGCGATCCTGATCACGGGCGATATCGGCGAGGTCCTAAAGGAGCTGAAATCATGATCATCCAGACAGGCATGCGGACCGATATTCCGGCCTTTTATTCCGAGTGGCTCTGTAATCGGATCAAAGAAGGCTTCGTTCTGGTGCGTAATCCCTATAATCCTTCGCAGGTGACGAGATACAGTTTGTCGCCGGAGGTGGTGGATCTGATCTCTTTCTGCACCAAAAATCCCGCGCCGATGCTGCCGAAGATGGATGTGCTGGATCCGTACGGACAGTACTGGTTTGTGACGATCACGCCTTATGGAAAAGACATCGAGCCGAATGTTCCGGATAAGGAGCGGGTGATGGAGTCTTTTCAGAAGCTTTCGGAGCGGGTCGGCGTGGACAGCATGGGCTGGCGCTACGATCCGATCCTCGTCGATGCAGCTCACTCTGTGGAGTGGCATATAAAGATATTCGAGAAGATGGCATCGACCCTTTCCGGCTACACGAAGACCTGCGTTATCAGCTTCCTGGACATCTATAAGAAAGTGGAGAAGAACTTTCCGGAGGTGCGGGAAGTCTCTCTGGATGATCGGATGACTCTCGGAAAAGCGTTTATCGAGATCGGGAAGAAATATGGCATGACGACCCGTCCCTGTGCCGAGGGAAAAGCACTTGCGCCTTATGGTGCGGACTGCTCGGGGTGCATGACGGTGTCGACCTATGAGACAGCGCTTCACTCTAACCTGATCGTCCCGAAGACAGGGAAGAACCAGCGAAACGGAGATTGTGCCTGCCTTCTGGGATCGGACATCGGCGCTTACGATACCTGCGGACATTTATGCAGATACTGCTATGCCAATACGGATCCTTCGCTGGTGCGGGAAAACATGCGCCGCCACGACCCGAAGTCGCCTTTTCTCATAGGGACAAGTATGCCTGATGATATGATTCATCAGGCAGTACAGAAGAGCTGGATCGACCGGCAGCTGCGGCTGGATCTATTCTGAGGTTACTCCTCAGCGAAAAGATTTGTCGAAAGATATCTAAGTCCTGTATCCGGGAAAACAGCAACGATTTTCTTTCTTTTGTTCTCGGGTCTCTTGGCAAGTTGTGTAGCAGCGAAGAGCGCAGCACCGGAAGATGTGCCGATGAGGATTCCGTCTTTTTTTGCGACCTGTCTTGCTGCCTTGTATGCATCGAGTGCTTCTACGGCGATGACCTCGTCGTAGATGTTACGGTCCAGAGTTGCCGGGATAATGTTATCCGGAACGCCTGAGAAAGGATGTACACCGGTGATCTCTTCGTCCGGTTCCGGCTTCTCATCACTCGGGAGAGAATTGGGTCCCGGCTGTACACCGACTACCTTAATATTCGGGTTTTTTGACTTTAAGAATCCGCCTGCACCGGAGATCGTTCCACCTGTACCTACGCAGGCAACGAGGATATCGACCTTGCCTTCCGTGTCTTCCCAGATCTCGGGACCTGTGGTTACTCTGTGGATGTTCGGGTTTGCCGGGTTGGAGCACTGGTCAACAAAAACGATGTTATCTTCTTTGCTGAGGACTTCTTCTTTCAGTGGTGCTGCGATCGCTGCGACAAAGTCACCGTTCGTCTCTTTGAGAACTCGTCCCAGTGTCGGCTCTTCAGTAAGTTTGATCGTCTTTCCGCCAAATGCATGAATGACCTTGAAACGCTCCTCGGATACCTGATCCTGGATATATACGCGGAAAGGATATCCTTTTGATGCGGCGATGGCCGCCAGACCAATACCTGTATTACCGCTCGTTGTCTCGACAACAGTATAGCCCGGCTTCAGTTTTCCGGACTTCTCCGCATCTTCGATCATGGCGAGGGCGATACGGTCTTTTACGCTCTGGTTCGGATTAAAATACTCAAGCTTACCGATGACATCGGCCTGTAATCCATTTGCTTTGTTATAGCCGTTCAGCTGCAAAAGCGGTGTTCTTCCTACTAACTCTGTGATTGATTGATAAATACCGGCCATGGTTTTTCCTCCAATGATGTGTTGTGGTTTTATGCTAGCATCAGAAGGGATTCCTGAAAAATACCGGCATCTTATCGCGCACTATAATCAGAATTTATCGCGGCGTGATTATACTAAGTAGATAGTGGATATTCGAGTAATCAATGATACACTTTACATAGAAATGAGGTGAGCGGTATGGCAGAGAAAAAGAAAGTTGCGGTGATCACCGGAGATGCCAAAGGCATCGGAAAAGCGATCGCCGGAGTTCTGAGAAAGTATGATGAGTATTGAATTAAAACCGATAACGCGAGAAGATATCGCAACCGTATGGAAGATGCAGGTGGAAGCATTCCAAGAACTTTTGGATAAGTATCAGGACTTTGATACAAGCCCGGGGGCTGAACCTGTGGACAAAGTACTTGCGAGGTTTGAGCAGCCCTGGACGACCTACTTTTTCATCATGGCAAACGGCGAGAAGGCCGGTGTGATCCGTGTCGTGGATAAGAAGGACGGCAGCAGAAAACGCATCTCTCCCATCTGGATCATGCCGGAGTTCCGAAATCGAGGCTATGCGCAGCAGGCGATCCTGGCGGCTGAAAAGATCTATGGATCTGGCCATTGGTGTCTGGATACGATCCTTCAGGAGAAAGGCAATCTTCATCTTTATGAGAAGCTCGGGTATCACCGGACGGGCAGGGTCGATAAGATCAATGATAAAATGGATATCGTATATTATGAAAAAGATTGATATCGGCTAGAACCGG
Source organism: uncultured Clostridia bacterium (assembly GCA_905235455.1). GTDB lineage: Bacteria > Bacillota > Clostridia > Saccharofermentanales > Saccharofermentanaceae > Scatonaster. The sequence continues at coordinate 1,321 of CAJOLL010000011.1, read as the reverse complement.
AAAGGATATAAACATGGTTTTATCGAACGAAGAATTAAAGAAGATCTATTTTGGCGCGTATGAGTTTGCGGAGACGGAAGACGGGTATCTTCAGGCCTTCCAGTATACCAAGGAGCAGGTCGAATACTTCAAAGGTGCTTTTCAAATGTGGTACGAAAGATGTACGGCCACCACGGCAAAAACACTGGAGTTCACAACGTCTGCGACGAAACTTTCATTCGACTACAAGACCATCTGGAAAGGATCTCCGGATTCCTTCGAACTTCTGGTAAATGGATTTGTCACAAATATCGCACGGGTCAAGGACATCATGGACGTCGGGACCTTCGAATGGGAGCTGCCGGAGGGTGAGAAGTCTGTGGTCATTTACCTGCCGGCGGATGCGACAGTCTTGATCCGAAATTTCAAGATCGATGCGGAAGTGATCCCGGTGAAAAAGAACGAGAAAGTGCTGTGGCTCGGCGACTCCATTACCCAGGGGTATGGACCGCTCCGCTCGTCCTGCACTTACGTCAGTGTTGCCAACCGTATCCTGAATTATGACATCATCAACCAGGGAATCGGCGGCTATATCTACGATAAGAAGTCCCTTATGAAGATGGACGGCTATACGCCGGATAAGATCATCGTGGCGCTTGGCACGAACCAGTACGGCGACAAGGACATGACCGCGGTCGAGGAGTACTATGAGACCCTGATCAGCATCTACGGAAATGAGATCCCGATCTTCTGCATCACCCCGCTCTGGCGCGGCGATTCTTACGACGGACTGCCTACGCTGATCGAGTTCTGCGGGAAAGTGAAGGCCATCGCGGAGAAGTATAACAATGTTACAGTGATCGACGGAATGCAGATGGTGCCGCATTTCCCGGAATATTTCCTCGACAATCTGCACCCGAATGCACTGGGCTGTGAGATCTACGGCCGAAACCTGGCCGAGGCGATTTTGAAGGCGAATGCCTAGGCGGCCGGGGAGGCAGAAAAGGCGGCGGTTAGGGCACCGGCAGGAGCGGCAGCAAAGGAGTCGGCAGGAGCGGCAGCAAAGGAGAGTGGGGAGTCATGCTCGACGGGCATATTCAATCGGAAAGGGCCCATACACCCTTTCCTGGATCCAGGAGTTTGTGGACCAGCGGTGAAGATGGGGCTTATACACTGCCCTGAATCCAGGAGTTTGTGGATCAGGCGGTGAAGATGGGGCTTACTGAGATCCGTCTTCTCGAGCATAACTACATGTTTCCCGAGTTTGCGCCTATGTACGATTCCACCCGCGCGGCGAGTGATTTTGTCGATAACTGGTTTCAGCGAAAAGCGGGGAAGATAT
>CAJOLL010000010.1 GCA_905235455.1 uncultured Clostridia bacterium | reverse complement strand
AGTTTGACAGATAGTTTTACGGCAGTCTTACGGGAAAAGATCCGTAACTCGTGATTTTCTGCGCTCCAAGCTTCAGACGGTCTCGACGGTGCCTAAGAATACCGGAAGTCCCGTTTCGGTGTCGACGATCGCATAGGCGAACGGACGGTCGCAGATGACGTACTTGATCTCTTCAAACGGATCGCTGATCGCCATGCCGTACGCTCTGATCTCGACGGCGGTCGCCGCTGTGGCACGCGTGCCCTTGGAGGTAACCTCAATATAGGTCTTATGGATGACATCGTCGATCAGTACAGGCTCGGATGTCATGTTGGTGAAGTCTGCATTTCTTCCGAACGGTTCTTCCATGCCCATTTCCATTAAGGGCTTTTTCATGCTTGCCGAATATTCGGTTTTAAATTCCGGGAAGCGGTAGCTGAGAACTACATCACCGGTTCTGCTTTCCCAGAGTTCCCAGTATTCTTCAGAAGAGAAGTTCTGCATGAATTCGTTGATATCTGCTTCCTCATCATCTGGAAGGATCGTCAGGAAAGCGTATTTGCCTCCCTCGTATTCCTTAAGAAAGCCCGTGGCGGTATCTCCTTCGAGATACTTGGCATCTTTCTGGTTCCCGGAGAGAAATTTGACCTCGTGTTCAGTGCCGTCTGTTTCATAGAAATAGCCGTCATTCACATGGCTTTCTTTGAACGGATCTTCCCATTCGGCATCGAAGCAGATTGCGTTGATGAGGATCATCAGATCGTCGGAAGAAATGCTGTCGATGAGTTGATCGATCATGCCGTCGGTCTTTTCTTCGACCCATTTATTAATGGTCTTTACTGCGTTACTGTCAAATGTCACGGACTGTACTTCAGCATCGAAATGCTTCTGCACAAAGGTAAGATAATCGTCATAGACATCGGCCTCCATTTTGTTATTCAGCCACGCGGAATTGGCGATCGAGATCTGATCTCCGGAAAGAGCATCCATGCGGTCAACGGCAAACTGAAAGCCTTGCTCATTCGGAACACCGGGGATCATGGTATTCTGCATCTGGTCGAGGGTATCGCCGCTTGCGCCTGCGGCCGCCAGCTCCAGAGCGAAAAGGATCGAGTCGGAAGAGATGAGGACGTTTTGGTCGCCCGCATTTTCAAGACATTTTTGCAGTACGCCGAAAACGAACTTGGAATATGCTTTTTTCAGTTCATCTTCGCTTACGGAGTTTGCAGGAAGCTTGGCGTCAGTAAGTTCGAAGATCGCCGTCGGATCGGCGGGGTGATCTTTTCCGGAACGGACGTTATTCCCGGAATCGTCAGATTTCTTGGTACAGGCGGCTGTCGAAAAGAGCATACAGCACGAAAGGAGTGCGGCCGATAATTTTGTCATTTTCATATTTTTTTCTCTTTCTTTATTTTCAGAAAAGATCCGATATCGGAACCATTTCCGCTTTTTTGTCGTTTTTTAGAAGCGACATAATGTGTCGCCTTTTTCTCTTTTATATATCAGACGAGAAAAGAAGCGGATCTGTTGCAGGATACAGGTGCTTTTTTAGAAGGATCGAAAAGATTTCAGGAAAAGAAAAAACAGCCTATTCACCTATTGACACAATAGGTGAATAGGCAATATAATGTGTTCGCAATCAGAAAGGCGCGTGCAGCACAACTGCTTGTACGTGTATAAAAGGGAATTTATATGATCTACGCAGATAATGCAGCGACAACAAAAATGAGTCAGGCTTCTATCGATAAGATGGTGTCCCTGATGAACGACACATACGGCAATCCTTCGAGCCTTTACCGTTTCGGTCAGAAGGCAAAAGAAGAGCTCGAGCTCGCAAGAGAGACGGTGGCATCAATCATCGGCGCCGAGCCCCGTGAGATCCTCTTTACCTCCGGCGGATCGGAAGCAGATAACCAGGCGATCCGTTCCGTGGCTCTTCTCGGAAAAGCTCAGGGCAAGAACCACATCATTTCGACGAAGTTTGAGCACCACGCGGTACTGCATACTCTGGATAAGCTGGAAAAGGAAGGTTTTGAGATCACGCTTCTCGATGTTCACGAAGACGGCCTGGTCCGTCCGGAGGAAGTCGAGGCCGCAATTACGGATAAGACCGCGCTGGTAACGGTCATGTATGCCAATAACGAGATCGGCACCATTCAGCCGATCGCTGAAATAGGAAAGATCTGCCGTGAGAAGAAAGTGCTTTTCCATACGGACGCGGTACAGGCGATCGGACATCTTCCGATCAATGTCGTCGAGCAGAATATCGATCTTCTTTCGGCATCCGGACATAAGTTCCACGGTCCGAAGGGCACCGGCTTCCTCTATGCGAAGAAGGGCATCAAGCTCAGCAACCTCATCGAGGGCGGTGCCCAGGAGAGAGGTAAGCGCGCAGGTACCGAGAATGTTCCGGGCATCGCGGCAATGGCTGTAGCCCTTAAGGAGATCGTAGAAAAGATGCCCGAAACGGCAAAAGAAATCTCTGCCAAGCGTGACCGCCTGATCGCAGGTCTTTCGGAGATCGAGCATTCCGCACTGAACGGTGACAGAACGAAGCGTCTTCCGAGTAACGTCAATTTCTGCTTCGAGGGCATCGAGGGAGAGTCGCTTCTTCTGCTTTTGGACGAGAAGGGGATCGCGGCGTCTTCGGGAAGTGCATGCACATCCGGATCTCTCGATCCGAGCCACGTGCTTCTTTCGATCGGGCGTGTACATGATGTCGCACACGGATCTCTGCGTCTGAGTCTCGGCGAAGACATCACGGACGAAGATATCGACTACATGATCAACGCTGTCAAGGAAGTCGTCACATATCTGAGATCTTTCTCGCCGATCTGGCGTGACCTGGTGGCCGGAAAGAAGCAATTCATTTTGTAAGCTGCGGCGAAAACAAAAGAAGAAACGACAAGTGCTTTTCGGAAAGAAAAGCGAAATCACACATCATTGGAGGAACAAAACTATGGCTTTATACAGTGAAAAGGTAATGGATCATTTTCTTCACCCGAGAAATGTCGGTGTGATCGAGGATGCGGACGGCGTCGGCGAAGTCGGCAACGCGAAGTGCGGCGATATCATGAAGATCTATCTGAAGATCGATAATGACATTATCACGGACGTGAAGTTCGAGACTTTCGGCTGCGGTTCTGCGATCGCATCGAGCTCAATGGCGACCGAGATGATCAAGGGAAAGCCGGTCTCCGAGGCTCTGGAACTGACAAATAAGGCAGTTGCCGAGGCGCTTGACGGACTTCCGGCACATAAGATGCACTGTTCGGTCCTGGCAGAAGAAGCGATCAAGAACGCGCTCGAAGACTACCAGAGCAAACAGAACAAGTGATTTTTCATGACACTCAACCAGTTAAAATACGTAATCGCGCTATCGGAAGAAAATTCGATCAATGAGGCCGCGAAGAAACTCTTTATCTCGCAGCCGGCGCTGACGGCTGCACTGAAATCCCTCGAGGAAGAGGTCGGCTTCGACATCTTCCTCCGTACCAAGAGCGGCATCTCGCTGACCGTCAAGGGCAGTGAATTTCTGGGATATGCGAAGTCCGTGATCGAGCAGTATGACATCCTCGAAGGGAAGTTCGTCTCGGGTGCCGATGTCAAGCATACATTCCATGTCTCCATGCAGCATTATACCTTCGCGGTCAATGCTTTTGTCGAGGTCATCCGTCAGTACGGTATGGATGAATACGAGTTTGAGATCCATGAGACGAAGACACATGAGGTCATCGAGAACGTCAAAAACCAGAGAAGCGAGATCGGCGTTCTCTATGTCAACGACTTTAATCGAAGCGTCATGACGAAGATCTTTAATGAGGCGGGACTTCAGTTCACGCCGCTTTTCGAGTGCGGGATCTATGCGTATATGAGTAAGAACAATCCGCTTTCAAAGAAAAAACTCATTACTCTTCAGGATCTGGATGAGTATCCGTGTCTGGTATTTGCGCAAGGCGAACACAATTCTTTCTACTATGCGGAAGAAGTTCTCAGTACCTATGACTATAAGAGGATCGTCCGGGCCAATGACCGTGCGACGCTTCTGAACCTGATGGTCGGCATCAACGGATATACGCTTTGTTCCGGCATCATCTGCGAAGATCTTAACGGCACGGATTACTGTGCGGTAAAGCTCGACACGGATGAGACCATGACAATCGGATATGTCTCGAGAAAGAATTCCGTACTAAGTGAGCTTGCCGAGCAATATGTCACCGAGCTTGCAAAATATAGAGAGAACGTGCTGGAGTAGCTTTTTGTTATAGATTTTAATTATGGTCTGTGATACGAAATGACGATTATTCAAAAAATTGATCGGATGTTATATTCCTATACAAAAGGATCCGGCAAGTGCTTTTGCCGGAGTATGGGAGAAAGAAAAACACATGACCAGAGGAATCAATACACGATGTCTTCATTTAAATGATGAAGAGAAAAATACGGAGCATTACGGATCACTGAGTTTTCCGATCTTTCAGACGGCAACTTATGCGCATCCGGAGGTCGGAAGAAGTACGGGATTTGACTACAGCCGCCTTCAGAATCCGACAAGGGAGCATCTTGAAAAGATCATCTGTGACCTGGAAGACGGCATCGATGCTTTTGCACTCTCTACGGGAATGGCGGCGATCACACTTCTGTTTGAACTGTTTCAGCCGGGCGATCACATCATTTCCGAGGCGGATTTATACGGCGGGAGCATCCGGTTATTTGACAACGTATCGAAGAAGAACGGATATGAATTTTCATTTGTGGACTGTTCTTCCGCGGATCTTCAAAAAGAGATCCGGCCGAATACAAAAGCGATCTATATCGAAACACCGACAAATCCGATGATGCGTGTATCGGATATCGAGAAGATATCGAAGATCGCAAAGGAGCAAGGGCTTTTACTGATCGTGGATAATACGTTCCTTTCACCGTATTTCCAGAATCCTTTAAAGCTCGGCGCAGACGTGGTGATTCATAGCGGCACAAAATTCCTCGGCGGACATAACGACACGCTGGCGGGATTTATCGTGACGAAGGATCCGAAGATCTCTGAGAAGCTTCGATTCCTGATCAAGACAACAGGGGCAGGACTTGCTCCTTTTGACAGCTGGCTTTTGATCCGCGGGATCAAGACACTTGGGATAAGAATGGAAAAAGCGCAGAAAAATGCGATCTGTATCGCGAACTGGCTGAAGGAACAGCCGGTGGTCAAGAAGGTTTATTATCCGGGACTCCCCGAACATCCCGGATACGAGATCATGAAGAAGCAGGCAAGAGGCTTCGGCACCATGATCACCTTTGAAGTGGAGACGAAGGAACAGGCTTTGGAGATCCTGAAAAATGTCAGGATCATCAAATTCGCAGAGAGCCTCGGCGGTACGGAGTCCCTGATCACATATCCGACGACACAGACGCATGCGGATGTAAAAGAAGAAGTAAGACTACGAAACGGCATCACGCCCTGCACGCTCCGCCTTTCAACGGGGATCGAAGATGCAGAGGATCTGATCGAAGACCTGGAAAGTGCTTTTGCCGGAGTATAAAAAAGAAGGCCGGTTCCGGATCACGGAGTGTCACGCCATCCGAAAAAGAAACGAGAAAGAAGGAATAAACGATGCCGGAACGGAATCTGAATTTTGACGAAGTAATTGAGAGAAGACGCACAGACAGCCTGAAATATGATTTTGCCGTACGAAGAGGCATGCCGGCGGATGTATTGCCACTGTGGGTCGCGGACATGGATTTTAAGACCAGCTCCTATGTGGAGGATGCAGTTATCGAGCGGACGAAGCATGCGATCTTCGGATATACGGAGACCGGTGCGGACATCCATAACGATGCGTATTTTGATGCGGTCGCCGGTTGGATGAAGCGACACCATGACTGGGACGTTGATCCGAGATGGCTCGTAAAGACCCCCGGCGTCGTCTTCGCGCTTGCCATGGCGGTCAAAGCGTTTACCCGAGAAGGCGATCCGGTCCTGATCCAGCAGCCGGTCTACTATCCTTTTTCCGAAGTCATCGAAGACAATAAGCGCGTTATCGTTAGTAATGATCTCGTGCTCGGAGACGATAACCGTTACCATATCGACTTTGAAGACTTTGAGAAGAAGATCGTTGATAACAACATCAGACTGTTCCTGCTCTGCAACCCGCACAACCCGACATCCCGCGTTTTCACAAGAGAAGAACTGGAAAGACTGGGAGACATCTGTTTAAAGCACGATGTCCTCGTCGTGGCCGACGAGATCCATAACGATTTCGCGCTCTACGGTGAGCATACCGTCTTTGCGAAAGTGAAAAAGGAGTTCGAGGATCACTGTATCGTCTGTACTTCCGTAAGTAAGACATTTAATCTCGCCAGTATGCTCATAAGTAATATCTTCATCCCGAATGCAACGATCCGAAGACCATTTAAAATGCAGGTCGATGCGGCGGGTATCAGCCAGCTTTCGGCTCTTGGAATTACGGCGACACAGGCCGCCTATGAACATGGCGAGGAATGGTATGAGCATGTGATCACTTACATCAAGGAGAACATTGCTTTTGTAAAGAAATATACATCGGAGAATCTTCCCGGCGTCAAAGTCGTCGACGGGGAAGGCACGTATCTTATGTGGATGGATTTTCGCGGGACAGGACTATCCCCCGAGGAGATCGACAGAAGGATCATCCACGAAGCGAAGCTGTGGCTCGACAGCGGCAAGATCTTCGGAAAGACCGGTGAAGGTTTCCAAAGGATCAATGTCGCCGTCCCGAGAGCAACCCTCACGAAGTGTATGGATCAAATCCGCGATCACGTGGTGGAGAAAGCCTGAAAACAGGGCGATCAAAAGAAAGTGCACGGCAGTCGTGAAAGTATATTTGCCGGGCTGTTGAGGAAGTAAAAAGGGAGAACCATTATGGGAAAATATAACGATAAAGAGGTCCAGAATGTTGTGGATCTGATCTTAAAAGACTATGAGGATGAGCGGACGATCAATGCGATCGATATCCATCACCAGCCGGATAAAGAGGTGGTCATCAATGTGGTGGACAATCTTCTGAAGGTGCTTTACCCGGGGTATTTAAGCGACAAGGTGTTCCGTATCTATACCCTGAAGAATACGATGTCCGCAACGATCGAAGATGTGATCTTCCATCTGAAAAAGCAGATCACGATCGTACTGAAATACACGGATGAATTTGCGGCCGCTCCGCAGGATGTCCTGGATGAAAAAGCGAAGGAACTGACACTTTCGTTTATGAAGAAGATCCCGGAGATCAGAGCGAGTCTGGAGACAGATGTCGATGCAGGTTTCGAAGGGGATCCGGCGGCAAAGAGTAAAGCGGAGATCATCTTCTCGTATCCCGGATTATTCGCCATTTCGGTCTATCGCATCGCGCATGAACTGCATCTTCTCCGCGTGCCCATGATCCCCCGCATGATGACCGAGTATGCCCACAGCATCACCGGTATCGATATCCATCCGGGAGCTACGATCGGCAAGCATTTCTTCATCGATCACGGTACAGGTATCGTTATCGGTGAGACGACGATCATCGGCGAGCACGTAAAGATCTACCAAGGCGTGACACTCGGCGGTCTTTCTACCCGCGGCGGCCAAAAATTAAGCGGTGTCAAACGCCATCCGACGATCGGAAATAATGTTACGATCTACTCCGGCGCGACGATCCTGGGCGGTGAGACCGTGATCGGAGACGATGTCACGGTCGGCGGTAATACGTTCCTTGTCAACTCCGTCGAAAACGGCACGCTGGTCAGTGCCAAAAAACAGGAACTGAAATATGTAAATAAGAAAGCAGGGGCAAAGAAAACATCAAAGGAGAAGTGATATCGGTATGACGATTCTTCAGCTGAAATATGTAATTGCGATCGCAAATTCCAAGTCTTTCCGCGAGGCAGCCAGCCGCCTGTTCGTATCTCAGCCGGCGCTGTCCTCGACGATCCGCGAACTCGAAGAAGAACTGAACATCCAGCTTTTCGAGCGTACGAACAAGGGTATCCGCCTGACAGATCCGGGAAAGGAATTTCTCACATATGCGAAGGAAGCCGTCAGCCAGTATGAGCTCATCGAAGACCGCTATCTCGACCGGGATCTGGACAAGAAGCATTTCAGCGTGTCGATGCAGCACTATGTGTTTGCGGTGCATGCTTTTATCAATGTCGTCAAAGAATACGATAACGGTAAGTACACGTTTGCCGTGCATGAGACGCGGACGGACGAGGTGCTCTCGAATGTCAGAAGCCTCGACAGTGAAGTCGGCGTCGTTGCTTTTTCCAAAACGAACGAAAAGGTAATGAAAAAACTCTTGCGCGAATACCAGCTGGAGTTTACCCCGCTGATCACGAGAGAGACGTTCGTTTATGTATGGAAAAGCCACCCTCTTGCTTCTGCACGGGCTCTTTCGCTCGAAGACCTGAAAGACTATCCGTGTATCTCTTTTGACCAGAGCAGCGAGAATGATTTCTACCTGACGGAGGAAGCACTCGGCGACTATGCTTTTGAAAAACTCATTAAGACCAACGACCGAGCAACTTCGGCGGAACTTATGGCGGCCATGAACGGCTATTCGATCGGCACAGGTGTCATGACCGACAGCTACGCGCTCAAGCGGGATTTCGTGACGATCAAACTGAAAGAAGAGGATCCGCTGACAATCGGATACATCGTCCGCGCCAATCACAAGCTAAGCGAGATCGGCCAGCGGTATATCGATGAATTATTGAAATATAAGGAGTGATCTCAAAACTCCGATAAAAAGAAGTCCTTTTCGCGTGATAAAAACAAGTGATCGCAAACGATAAAAGTTAAGCATTATTCAAGACCGGAGATCAATGATATGCTCTTTGCAAGCAGAAAGAGCGCCGGTCAAAACTACAAGACCGGTGACGGAAAGCTCGCCGGCAGCAACAGAAAAAAGCCGGTGAATAAGAATCGCCGGTTTTTTCTTTCTGCTATGAATAAGGGAGGAATGAAACACATGAAGAAATCATTAAAAAAAGTACTATCTGTGATGACCGCAGTACTGATGATATCGAGTATGGCAGCCTGTAGCAAGAAAAAGAGCAGCGAAGGAACGACAGCTGCCGGCGGACAGAGCAGCGGTGACGTAGACATCATTATCGGAACAGCAAATGGTTCGCTCTGCCTGGCGCCTCTGCACATCGCGATCGACAACGGATACTTCGAAGAAGAGTTCAGTAAAGAAGGTATCTCATGGAGAGTCGAGGAGATCGACCTGAATAATCTTTCGGACCTGGTCGCTTCCAATAAGGTAGATGCATCGACACAGCTCGCCGGCGCAATGATCCCGCAGATCGATAACGGACTGGAAATCACATTTACCGCAGGTCTTCATACAGGATGTACGAAGTACTACGTCAAGCCCGATTCCGAGATCAAATCCGTTGCGGATCTGAAAGGAAAGAAGATCGGTGTTCCGGGTATCGGAGATTCCTCGGTCATCGCCCTGAAAAGACTTCTTTTTGATAACGGCATCGGCGTTACGACCGAAAACCTCGAAGTCGAGTGGGTCGTATACGGACTTGCGGATCTTCCGCTGGCACTGGAAAACGGCGCGGTCGATGTAGTTGCACTTCACGATCCGGTCGCATACAGCGCAGAACAGGAATACGGCTTCAGAAAGATCCTGGATCTGAGTACCGATGAGAAGTTCGAAAATGAATATTGCTGTATGGCATTCGTTACTTCAAGACTTGCCAATGAGAATCCGAAAGCTGCCGCTGCATATACAAGAGCCATGCTGAAGGCCAGTGCTTTTGTACAGGCAAATCCGAAAGAAGCAGCAAAGATCCAGATCGACAACAATCAGTGTTCCGGTGACGTTGAGGTCAATGCTTCACTTCTTGCATCTTATAACTACGGCCCGTCCGTTAGCATCGCGGCAGATACGATCGAGAATGCGGCGACGGAACTGGTAAGGATCGGAGAACTGAAGGCAGACGATCCGAAAGTATTTATCGATAAGGCATTCACCCGATTTGAAGGTGTCCCGGATTCATATAAGTATGAGAACGGCGAATTCGTCGAGGTGACTAAGTAACTGTTAAAGAGGATTTCATGAACAAGAAACTTTTTACAGTCCTGAAGTTGCTATTGCCTTTCCTCGCAATAGCAATTTCAGTTCTGATCTACTACAACATTGAAGATAACGGAAAACAAAAGAAGATGGATCATCCTTATTACCTCTATCTTCTGGGTGTGATCGGAGTGGTGATCCTCCTTGAGATCCTGATCGGTCTGTTTAATGAAAAGATCAGAAAAAGGATCATCCACAAAGCTCCTTTTCTGACGGGCGTGATCGTATTCCTTCTTCTTTTGAATTTCGTCACGACGAAGACCACGATGCTGCCGACGCTTTATTTCCCGTCGCTGGATCGTATCATCGGACTTCTGGTGGAGAGCAGGGTCTTCCTACTGAAAAATGTCGGAGATTCCCTCCGGCTTCTTGCCACCGGCTTTGCCTGGGGAGCGGTCGTCGGATTCTTTACGGGCCTTATGCTCGGTTACTTTAAGATCGTAGGATACTGGCTCAATCCGATCACGAAGATCATCGGACCGATCCCGACCACGGCGTGGATCCCTCTGGCGCTGTCGACCTTCCCGACAACGCATTCGGCAAATGTATTTCTTATCGCGTTTGCCGTGTGGTTCCCGGTCACTTTGATGACATCTTCCGGAATCCAGAGCATTAATAATGTCAACTTTGAGGTGTCCAGAACTTTAGGTGCTTCGACCTTGTACCAGATCATCCACGTGGCGATTCCTGCCGCGATGCCGAGTATTTTCCTCGGTGCATTTTACGGAACGGTGTCTTCTTTTGCGACACTGATGGCGGTCGAGATGAATGGTAATTCTAGCGGGATCGGCTGGTATATCAACTGGCAGAAATCCGTCATGCTTTATGACGGCGTGTATGCCGGACTTATCATCATCGCCGTGATCTGTTCACTGACACTGACGATCCTGTTTAAGGTTCGTGACAAAGTTTTGACATGGCAGAAAGGAGTCATTAAATGGTAGGCGAGATCCATATTACAGATGTATACAAACAGTTTCCGAATACCGATCCTACCAAAGAAGATATCGTCGCATTAAACGGGTTTTCACTGAATATTAAACCGGGATCCTTCGTAAGTCTCATCGGACCTTCGGGCTGCGGTAAATCGACACTCCTCCGAATCATCGGCGGACTCGATAAAGCGACGAAAGGCACGATCGAATTAGACGGCAAAGAAATTAAAAAGCCGGGAAGTGACAGAGGCTTTGCATTTCAGGGAAGTAACCTTTTTCCGTGGCTGACGGTCGAAAAGAATATCGCATTCGGACTTAAGGCCAGACATATTTATAAAGAGCAGAAAAAGGAAGTTGCGGATTTTATTAAACTTGTCGGACTGGAAGGCTTTGAAAAGTCCTATCCGCACCAGCTTTCCGGAGGTATGCAGCAGAGGGCATCTCTTGCAAGAGCACTCGTGGGACATCCGTCCGTACTGCTTCTTGATGAACCTCTTGGTGCACTTGATGCCTTTACCAGGATGAATCTTCAGGATGAGATCCTCAATATCTGGAAGAAACACAACATGACGATGCTCATGGTCACCCACGATGTGGATGAAGCGATCTATATGTCGGATCAGGTGGTCGTCATGTCGGCAAGACCATCGAAAGTAGAGGCGATCTTCGATATTAATCTCCCGCGTCCGCGTGCCCGTGCACAGGACACTTTCCAGGTGTACAGGACGAAGATCCTGAACGTATTAAATCTCGGCGGCAAAGTGGATGAAGTCGAGTACTTCCTATAAAAAAGTTGTAAAGAAAAAGTTTAAATAGAAGGAGAAAATATATATGAAAAACAGAATTATTTTTGCATCCGCATTTGTCCTTTTCGGACTTCTCGTCATACTCGCGCCGACGGTGCTTTTCCCGGTGTGCGAAAGCGAGATGAAGATGGCCTGCTTCTATACGAAAGAAGCAGAGATCGGCGTAGGTCTTGTGATCGCAGCGCTCGGCGTGATCTATTTCTTCCTGAAAAATAAAGATATCCGTCTCGGAATTTCGATCGCAGAGCTTCTGAATGCGGCTTTGGTACTGGCTCTCCCGGCAAAGCTTACCGGCCTTTGCAAAATGAGTAGCATGGCCTGCCGTGTAAAGACCTATCCGGCATTGATCGTGCTGAGCGTCCTTCTGGCAGTTTCTGCGGCAGCGGATATCTTTCTTCTTGCCAGAAGCGGAAATGGAAAATGAGCCTGAGAAGAACGAAAAACACGATAAAAGACATCCAGAGACACGCGTTTCTTAACGCGTGCCTTTTGGCAACTGTCATTATTCTTTCGGTCATGCTCTTTTCCGTCACCGTGATCAGCGGGAGCCTGAAAAAAGGGATGGATAACATGAGGAAGCGTCTCGGCGCAGACATCATGCTCGTCCCGAAGGGCGAACGCGAGAAAGCGGAAAATATGCTTCTTGAGGGAAGCCGCAGTAACTTTTATTTCGACGGTGCAGTCTATCAGAAAGTGCAGACGATCGAAGGGATCTCGGATTCCACTCCGCAGTGCTTCTTAAAATCCCTTTCTGCAGACTGCTGCAGCAGTGAAGTGCAGATCGTTTTCTTCGACCCGGAAAGCGACTTTGTCGTAGGACCATGGATCGAGACGGAGTATAAGAAAAAGCTCTCGGGAAATGCGGTCATCGTCGGAAGTGACATCGTCAGTGAAGACGGAAGGATCAAGCTTTTCGGGCAGGAATATACGATCGCATCGCAGATGGCAAGGACAGGAACGGCGCTGGACAGCTCGGTGTATTTTTCCACCGGTGCGAAAGCGGAGCTTCTGAAAAATGCCGAAGAGAAGGGCTCATTTCTCACCGAGGAACAGAAGAAGGGAGACATCCTTTCTTCGATCTTCATCAATGTGGACAGTTCCCACACGGCCGAGCAGATCATCGACTCCGCGCATAAGACGATCGGCGATATCTTCGATGTCGTCTATCCGAAGAAGCTTCACGAGTCCTTATCCGGAAGCCTCGGAAAAATCACCGGTGTGGTCAACGTGGTCTCTCTTTCCCTGGGGATCCTTCTGGTCGCGATCCTTCTGATCATCAACAGCATCATCATGAAAGGCAGAAAATCGGAAATCGCGCTTCTCCGCGTACTCGGCCACAGAAAGAAGGATCTCATCAGAAAACTTCTTTCCGAAATGGGACTCATCAGCCTGACGGGAGCACTGGGCGGATCCTTCTTAGGCGCCCTGATCGTGATCCCGTTCGGAAGATATATCGGAAAGTCCCTGGATATGCCGTATCTTGGACCCGGGATCGCATCCGTTCTGCTTCAGATCCTTCTGATCGCAGGACTTGTGAGCCTGATCGTATTCCTGTCATCGGTGTTCTTCATCATTCACACGACAAATATCGAGCCGTATCTTGCGCTACGGAAGGAGGAGTAAGGAGATGCTTTCCGCAGAAAATATAAGTAAAAGTTATAAATCAAACCGAAGAAAGATCCTGGATTCTCTGGAGATCTCTATCGATGAAGGCGAGTTCATCGCCGTTATGGGCGAATCCGGCTCCGGCAAAAGCACTCTCCTTGCAGTCCTTGCGGGTATACTCGACCCGGACGAGGGACAAGTGCTTTTCGAGGGGAAAGATCTGTATAGGCTTTCGGACGAGGAACTGTCCGATATCCATAAAAGAAAAATCGGATATGTGCCGCAGAGTAATTTCTTTCTTAAAAACTATACGATCCTCGAAAACATCGTGGAGCCGTTTCTTCCGGATCCGTCGAAAGAGAGAGAGGAATACGAGGAGAAGGCGAAGATCCACCTTCAAAATCTCGGGATCGGCGATCTCACTGACAGATTTCCGCATGAGCTTTCCGGCGGGGAACTCAAGCGCGCAGCGATCGCCAGGGCGCTTCTTACGGAGCCCGTGCTTCTGATCGCGGATGAACCGACCACCGGCCTTGACAGCGGAACGGGAAGTATCATTCTCGGATACCTCTCGGAATACGTCGCTTCCGGGCATGCGGTATTAGTCGCGACACACGATGATCACGTAAAAGAATGTGCCGGGCGTGTTTTTGATATAAGGAAACCGGCTTCGGGGTTATAACTTAAGCTTATCACAGACGATAATTAATAGCGATTTTTCAAAGCCTTCGGCTAGTGTTACTATTATTTCAGCTTGAGAAAAGCACCAGAAAAACCGTCAAAAAGGGGGTAGCAAACATGAAGAATATGATGGATCGAAAATTCATGCAGATGTGTGGCATGTGTTGTATGTGTTCGACATGTTGCAACGGAAAATAACGAAAACACCTTTTGTTGAGAACAACGGTTTTTTGATGCGGTTGTTACCAAAAGGGTAGCGACTGATTTTTTTATCTATAGGAGGAATTTAAAATGAGTGAGATTAAGCAAAGTGCATTGGAATTAATCGGTAATACACCGCTTCTTCAGCTGAATGCGTATTCTAAAAAAAGAGAGATCACGCAGGCGACTGTTCTTGGTAAACTGGAATATCTGAATCCGGCCGGATCCGTAAAAGACAGGATCGCACTGGCCATGATCGAGGATGCCGAGGATAAAGGTCTTCTTAAACCGGGAGCCACAATTATCGAACCTACATCCGGCAACACCGGTATCGGTCTTGCAGCAGTGGCTGCAGCCAAAGGCTATAAGGCCATCCTGACACTTCCGGATACGATGAGCGTTGAAAGAAGAAACCTTCTTCATGCTTATGGCGCAGAGCTTGTTCTGACAGAGGGTGCGAAGGGCATGAAGGGCGCGATCGCCAAGGCGGAAGAACTGAATAAAGAGATCGAAGGATCCGTAATCCTCGGCCAGTTTGTTAACCCGGCAAACCCGAAGGCGCATAAGGAAACAACAGGCCCGGAGATCTGGAAACAGACCGACGGTAAAGTAGATATTTTTGTCGCAGGCGTAGGTACCGGCGGAACCATCACAGGTGTCGGTGAGTACTTAAAGTCCCAGAACCCGAACATCAAGATTGTTGCCATAGAGCCTGCAACAAGCGCAGTTCTTTCCACCGGTAAGCCGGGCGCACATAAGATCCAGGGAATCGGCGCAGGCTTCGTTCCGGAAGTTCTTAATACGAAAATTTATGACGAGATCATCGCGATTGAAAACGAAGATGCCTTTGCAGAAGGAAAAGCATTCGCCATCTCCGAGGGCATTCTGGTCGGTATTTCTTCCGGTGCTGCTCTTAAGGGCGCAGAGATCCTTGCAAAGAGACCGGAAAATAAGGGTAAAGTGATCGTTGCACTTCTGCCTGACTCCGGCGACCGTTACCTCTCCACTCCGCTGTTCAAAGACTGAACAGCACCGGAGTGCAGATGAGAAACACATACGAGGATCTGCAGAACTCCCATCCATGCTTCGGCGGTCATAAGAATAATGCAGGAAGGATCCATCTTCCTGTCAGTCCGGGATGCAATATTGCATGCCGCTTCTGTGACCGCGCCATCAACGACGTCGAAGAACGGCCGGGAGTGACATCGAAGGTGTTAAATCCTGCAGAATGCGAAGAGCTTTTGGAAAAAGCACTGAAGATCTGCCCTGACATCAAAGTGGCCGGGATCGCAGGTCCGGGCGACACTCTGGCGACCGATTACGCGCTGGAAACTTTCAAGATCGTGAAAGAAAAATTCCCGCAGCTCATCAAGTGCATGAGCACGAACGGACTTCTTCTGAATGAAAGAGCACAGGACGTGATCGATATCGGGATCGATTCTTTGACAGTGACCGTAAATGCAGTCGATCCGGAAATAGAGAATAAGCTGAATGCCTACATCATCTATCACGGCGAAAAGATCGAGGGCGTCGAAGGCGCGAAGATCCTGATCGAAAACCAGCTGGCGGGGATAAGAAAAGTCGCCGCGGCAGGGATCACGGTCAAAGTCAATACAGTGCTTGTTCCGGAGATCAACGGAGACCATATCGAAGAGATCGCAAAAGCGGTAAAAGAAGCAGGCGCGAAGATCTACAATATCATCCCTTTGATCCCGCAGCATGAACTCAAGGATGTAAAAGCACCGACCTGCCCACAGATCGACGAAGCAAGACGGAAAGCCGAAAAATATATCGATGTCTTCCGTCACTGCCAGCACTGCCGAGCCGACGCGGTAGGAGTCCCGGGAAAATCGGAATTCGGTGATCAGATCTATCAGAGAAGACTCGGCGTAAAGGAGACTTTCTCACATGGCTGATAGAATCTGCCGGATCGCGGTGGCCAGTTCCGACGGGATCGTAGTGAATAACCATTTCGGAAAGGCCAGAGCTTTTTACATATATGAAGTATCAGGCGATGAACTGAAACTTCTGGAAGTCAGAAATCTTCCTCCCGTCTGTGAGATGGGCGATCACGATGAAAAAAGACTTTTCGAAAACGCCGAAAAACTTTCGGACTGCACACATCTTTTGGTAAGCCGGGTCGGAAACGGCGCCAGGGCGGTCTTAGAAAGCAAGGGTATCAGTTGTTATGAGATCCCGGGGATCATCTCCGAATCGATCGACAAACTGGTCAAATATGAACAAGTGAATGAATTATTTATTTGAAAGAAGGATAAAGAAACATGGGTGAATTAAGACAGATTGCAATCTATGGCAAGGGGGGTATCGGTAAGTCCACCACGACACAGAATCTTACTGCAGGACTCGTCGAGCATGGTAAGAAAGTCATGGTAGTCGGATGTGACCCGAAGGCCGATTCCACAAGACTTCTTCTCGGAGGTCTTGCTCAGAAGACCGTACTGGATACGATCCGCGAGGAAGGTGAAGACATTTCTCTCGATCGTATCATGAAGGACGGCTACGGCGGAACCAAGTGCGTGGAGTCCGGCGGACCGGAACCGGGCGTAGGATGCGCCGGAAGAGGCATCATCACTTCCATCAATATGCTGGAGAACTTAGGTGCTTATACTGACGATCTGGATTATGTTTTCTATGATGTATTAGGTGACGTTGTCTGCGGTGGTTTCGCAATGCCGATCCGTGAAGGTAAAGCAAAAGAGATCTACATCGTAGCAAGTGGTGAGATGATGGCTCTTTACGCTGCAAACAACATCTCCAAGGGTATCCAGAGATATGCAAGAACGGGCGGCGTAAGACTCGGAGGTATCATTTGCAATTCCAGAAACGTTGATAGAGAGCTTGACCTTCTGCGTGCATTCTCCAAGGAACTCGGCACCAAGCTTCTTTACTTTGTTCCGAGAGACAACATCGTCCAGCATGCCGAGATCAATAAGAAGACGGTCATCGAGTACAGACCGGATTCGCATCAGGCACAGGAGTACAGAAACCTGGCACAGGCAGTGATCGAGAATCAGGACTTCGTGATCCCGACACCGATGACGCAGGAACGACTCGAAGAGATCCTCATGGAATACGGCATGATGGAACTTGCAGACGATTACAAGATCTGATCAGATAAAAAAATTACCCGAATGGGAAATATAGGAGGAACTTAAAAATGGGAAAAATTTACAATTCAATCACAGAACTGGTCGGACATACCCCGATCGTAGAATTTAAGAGACTTGAGGAAAAGCTCGGTCTGAAGGGCAGAATCGCCGGTAAACTCGAATACTTCAATCCGGCAGGATCCCATAAGGACAGAATGGCTCTGGAGATCATCGAGGCCGCAGAGAAGCGCGGCGAGATCAGCCCGGATAAGACAACCCTTGTCGAGTTCACATCCGGTAATACCGGTGTTGCCATGGCATCCTTTGCTGCAGCTAAGGGATACAAATTCAAGATCGGTCTTCAGAACGGTGTATCCATCGAAAGACGGAAGCTCCTGCAGGCATATCAGGCAGAGATCGCAGAGGTTCCGCAGGAACTGATCGCAGGTGTTTTCGAAAAAGGTATCGCCGCTTTTGCCGATGTACTCGAATACATGGAAAAAGGTGTCGAGCATCCGTTCGCCACAAAACAACTCGATAATCCGGATAACATAAATGCACACTACAAGTACACCGGTCCGGAAATCTGGGAAGATACCGACGGAAAAGTAGACATCTTCGTCGGCGGTGTCGGCACAGGCGGATCCACACACGGCGTAAGTAAGTTCCTGAAGGAAAAGAACCCGAACGTGAAAGTAGTGATTACACAGCCGGATCCGGAAGACGTTGTTAACACGAAGGTACAAGGTGCGGAGGACGGCGGTTTTCACGGTATCCATCAGGTGCATAATGACGACGGCCTGACACCGATGGCTCCTACGAACTTCAACGAAGATCTTGCCGATGAATATAACTTCATCTCTTATGCTGAGACACTCCGTGCGATCCATCTGCTTGCCAAGTACGAAGGTATCTTCGTCGGTGCTTCTGCAGGTGCTTCCCTGGCAGTTGCCATTAAGCTTGCACAGAAAGAAGAGAATGCAGGAAAACTGATCGTACCGCTGCTGCCGGATAACGGTGAGCGTTACCTGTCCGAGGATATTCAGAATATCCGTCCGGAACTGGAAGAAAATCTTGCTTTCTAAGAAAAGGAAAACGAAACACATGGCTATTAATCTTTCCAATTCGAATGTTGCCACCAGAGAAAACCGTATCGGTTCGATCACAGGTTATGTAGGAACTCTCAAGGACTTAGCGACCCAGAGTGAATGCGGAACATTGAAAGGATGTTCCCGCTGCTTCTCGCAGTCCAGTACATGTCTTTCTTCGTGCGCACTCGGCCAGCTCTGCGGCATCCGTGATGTTGCCCTGATCCATCATGGCCCGGCCGGTTGCTCCGTAGCAGCAGCAGGCGCTTATTACATGTCGAAAGTTATGTCAAAAAAGCGCGGCGTTACCAGTGATACGATCTATGTCGGAACCGATATGAACGAGAATGACACGATCTTCGGATCCACCAATGCACTTCGTAACGTTATCCTCGAGGTCAACAAGAGATATTCACCGAAGGCGATCTTTGTATCTTCCTCCTGCGCGACAGGTATCATCGGTGAGGATATCGACAGCATCGTCGATGAAGTCAGAGAGGAAGTGGGTGTCCCGATAGCAGCGGTTCACTGCGAAGGCTTTAAGTCCCGTATCTGGGCAACCGGCTTTGACATTTCCGACCACGCGGTACTGCAGTCGATCGTTCAGCCCCCGAGAGAAGGCGTGAAGACGAATAAGATCAACTTCAAGAACTTCTTCGAGAGCGCCCGTCCGGAGATCATCGAGATGTTTAAAAACTTCGATCTCGATCCGGTATTCCTCTACTGCAATTCCACAGTAGAAGAGCTCTCCCATATTTCCGAAAGCCTGGCGACGACATGCATATGCGGAACGCTCGGTAACTATCTCGGAAATGCATTGGAAGAAAAGTACGGCGTCCCTTATGTAAGAACGATCAACCAGTGCGGTATTGTCGGTTTTGAGACATGGCTCCGTGAGATCGGTAAAGTCACGGGAAGATCCGAGCCGATCGAAAAGTATATCGAAGAGCAGCGTGCGATCTATCTGCCGCAGATCGAAGAAGTGAAGAAGCAGCTCGAAGGAAAAACCGCCGTTCTCGGTATGGGTCCGGGCTACACATTTGAGGTTTCCCGTGTTCTCAATGAACTCGGTATCAAAGTCGTCTGGGCACTGGCATGGCATTACGATAAGAAGTACGAAAACGGCGATGTACCGCCGTCCATGAAGTACCTTCTGGATAACGATATCGACTTTGAAGCAAGTGTTGCCGATCAGCAGAACTTCGAGGTCATGAACATATTGCATAAGTACCAGCCGGATATGTATCTTTCCCGTCACCCGGGTTCTACCGTATGGGCGATCAAGAACGGAACCCCTGCGATCTATGTAGCAGATGAGTACATGATCTTCGGCTATAAGCACACGCTGGAATTTGCCAAGACGATCCTCGATGCGATCAATAACAGAAGCTTCGAAGAAAATCTGGCCAAGCGCACCAAGCTTCCTTATACAGACTGGTGGTACCTGCAGAATGTTGATAAGTTCCTGGAGGAAACGAAATAATGGCGAAGTTATTAGATAAGCAAAGATATAAATGCGCACTGGGGGCGATGCAGACCGTTCAGGCGATCGACCGCGCTCTCCCGATCCTTCACAGTGGCCCCGGCTGCGCACAGAAACTTTCGGAATCCACAGGAAGCTCCGGATACTTTTCCCCGAATATTTTTCCGTGCACCAGCATCAACGAAAAAGACGTTGTTTTCGGTGGCGTGAAGAAACTGGATTCTACGATCGAAAATGCACTGAAGGTCATTGATGCTGACCTCTATGTGGTACTCACGGGTTGTATCCCGGAGATCGTCGGTGATGACTCCGGAGAAGTCGTTTCCAGATACGAAGATGCGGAAAAGCCGGTCGTCTACGCACCGACAGCAGGCTTTAAGGGCAACAACTATAAGGGTCACGAGCAGGTAGTGGATGCTATCGTCGACCAGTATCTGAAGAAGTCCGATAAGAAGCAGAAGGGTCTGATTAATATCTGGGCAGATGTTCCGTATCAGGATCTGTTCTGGCTCGGTAACCTCCGTCAGCTCGAAAAGCTCATCGCTGAGCTGGGCCTTACCCCGAATACGATCTTCGGCTATAAGCGCGGGATCGAAAACATTAACAAGATCCCGGAAGCAGAGTTCAATCTTCTCGTTTCCCCGTGGGTCGGCTTGAATAACGTCAAGAAGATGGAAAAGAAGTTCGGCACGCCGTATCTTCACTATCCGAATCTTCCGATCGGCGCAACAGAGACCAGTAAGTTCCTCAGGGAAGTCGGTAAGTTCGCCGGTGTTCCGGAAGAGAAGGTAGAAGCCGTCATCAAGGAGCATGAGGATTACTATTACTACCTCATCAGCCGTTATGCGGACCTGTTCCTCGAGAACCGTGTCATCAACAAGCAGTTCACGGTCGTTGCAGATGCACAGTATTCGCTTGCCGTGACGAAGTTCCTGGTCAATGACCTCGGACTGATCCCGGCAAAGCAGTTCGTCGTCGATGATACGCCGAAGAACCATCGTGACCGCATCGCAGAAGAGTTTAAGAAGCTGAACTTCGGTATCGAGGCGGAAGTTTCTTTTGAGACAGACGGTTACAAGATCCACGAAGAGATCAAGGGCCACGACTACCACGGTTATCCGCTCGTACTCGGCGGCTACTACGAAAAAGAAGTCACGGAGAATCTGAAGGGCAACTTCCTCAACATCTCCTGGCCGGTACAGGATAAGGTCGTATTCGACAATTTCTATGCCGGATACGAGGGCGGCATCCGCCTGATCGAAGATATCTACACGATAGCAGTTTCCCGTTTTAACTGAGAACTGTTGCGTGGGGATATGCCAGGTGCAGAGAGGTGCGCTCGGTATATTCTTAAACGAAAGAAAGGAGTCCATGGATATGGCATACAATATCGCGTTTGGTTCATCCAACGGAATCAATGTTGACCTGAAGTTCGGTGAGACGGACCGTTTCTATATATACCGTGTCGATGGACAGGATCTGGAGTTTCTGGAGATCCGTCATGTGGATTCGTCTGACACCGCGGAAAAAGCACCTGCCACAGCTGAGGCTTCCTCTTGCGGGACCGGCGGGTCCTGCGGCAACGGTTCCGGCTGCGGCGGGAACGGCCACGGCTGCGGCGGCGGAACCGAAGTGCTCGGTAAGGTCGCACTGATCGAAGACTGTCGTGCCGTCGTCTGCAAGAAGATCGGATTTCAGGCACAGAAACAGTTTGAAAAGAAAGCCATCTCGGTATTTGATATCGAAGTCAGTGTGGAAGATGCACTCGAAAAGATCTCTTCCTACTATTATAAGATCGATAACCGCCAATCGCTCCGGCAGCAGAAGCTTTCAGAAGAAGAATAAGACGAGAAGAAAAAACGATCCGGGAAATCGGATAGAAACAAAGAAGTGATCCGTAGAAACGGATAGAAAGGAACAGGTTTATATGGCGAAAGTGACATATTCCGGTGTCAGAGAGAGTAAACCGGGAAGAGTCAATGACCTTGGCACGACCGGAAAGGAAGTCAGCGAGGACTTTAAGAAAGGCTGCCTGAAAAGAGCCGACAGAAGTTTCGCACAGGGCCTTCAGTGCCAGCAGATCAACAGCCTTGCAGCACTTATGTCTCTGGAAGATGCTGTCTTTATTTCCCATTCTCCGCAAGGCTGTGTGGGATGTGCGATCATGGCAATCGATATGTACCGTGTCGGACAGATCCACAGAGGGATCAGAAACATCAAGAACCCGCGTCTGATCGTGTCGAACCTTGATCAGAAAAGTGTCGTTTTCGGCGGAGAAAAGAAGCTCCGTGAATCGGTGAAGATGGCCGTTGAAAGATATTCCCCGAAGCTCATCTTCGTATTTGCTTCCTGTGCTTCCGGCATCATCGGTGACGATATCGATGCGATCTGCTCGGATCTTCAGAGCGAATATCCGGATCCCCTGATCATCCCGATCCACTGCGAAGGCTTTAAGTCGAAGATCTGTGCATCCGGCTTCGATGCGGCATTTATCTCGATCAACAAGTATATCCTGAAGCATCAGAAGGTGGAGAAAGAAAAAGGACTGATCAATCTTTTTGCGCCGACGACGGTCAGTTATGCCGACCAGAAAGAGATGGAGAGAATGCTCCGGCTCCTGGACGCAAAAGTAAACTATATACCTTTTTACAGTTCACTCGAAAAGATCAAGAAGATCCCGGCTGCCGAAGCTTCCACTTCGATCTGTAAGGTCTTCGCCGATGAATTCATGAAGACCCTTTACGAAGAATATGATATCCCGTATTCGCACACCGTCATGCCGATCGGTATCCGAAATACCGATAAGTGGTACAGAGGTATCGCGAAGGTCGTCGGAAAAGAACAGGAAGTCGAAGAGATTATCGCAAGAGAGCATGAGAGGATCGAACCGCTCGTGAAAAAACTCCGCGAGCGATTGCAGGGAAAAAGAGTATTCATCTGTGGCGGAACTGGACGTTCTTTTGCCGCAGCGGCCCTGATCGACGATTTCGGCATGGAACTTGTGGGCCTTGAGACACCGACCTACGATGACGATGCCCAGGTTGATATCGAATACTTAAACGGCATCCATAAAGAGTTCGTCGTGGATATCGCGAACATGCAGCCGTTTGAGCAGGTCAACCTCGTTAAGAAACTCAAGCCCGATGCTTTTATCGGCATGCCGGATTGGGCGTCAAGACTCGGCATTCCGACAACACACGTACTTGACGGCAAGCGCCCGACCATGGGCTATGACGGACTTCTGTTCCTCGGCAATAAGATCGCCGACCAGCTGGAAAACCCGGGCTTTAACAAGAAGATCGCCGAACATGTCAAGCTCCCGTATAAGGAGTCCTGGTATTCGGAAGATGCCTTTAAATACATCATTAGAGAGGGGGAGAACTGACATGTCAGAGATCATGGAAATTCCGAAGGGCGGATGCGCACTGGCCGGTATCAACTCGGTCTTAGGTGCACTCAACCGTGTCTGCCCGATCTTTCACAGCGGTCCCGGCTGCTGCATGCAGTCCTCTGCTTCCGAGCAGGGACAGTCCGGACACAAGTCTTCGTCCTTCGTCAGCCTGGTGTCGATCCCTTCCAGTAACATGCTCGAGAAGGAAGTCGTTTTCGGCGGCGTGAATAAGCTTAGAACGACGATCCAGGGTGCCGTCGATATCATCGATGCCGATGCCTACTTTGTTCTGACCGGCTGCACGGCCGGCATCATCGGTGACGATATCGCAAGTGTCACAAATGAATTCTTCGAGAAAGGCATCCCGGTCTATCCGATCGAAACACCGGGCTTTACCGGAGACAGCACTCTCGGATATGAGACCGTATGGAATACTTTCATCGATAAAGTAATCGAGAGTGATGTCCGAAAGGATGAAAAACTCGTCAACATTTTCGGCATCATCCCGTACCATGATCCGTTCTGGAGCGGAACGCTCGAAGAGATCGACCGTATCCTTTCGCGTCTGGGTCTTAGGGTGAATACGTTCTTTACCAAGGGTCAGGGTATCGAGGACGTAAAAAAGAGCTCTGCAGCGGCGCTGAACATCATCGTCAATCCCTGGATATTTAAGGGTCCGGCAGCTAAATATGAATCGAAATTCGGTGTACCGAGTCTTCGTATCCCGGGACTTTTCGTCGGTGCGACCGATACATCGAAATTCGTCCGTGCGGTGGGCGACGCTCTGAACCTGGATAAGGATCTGGTGGAGAAGGTCATCGCAGATGAAGAAAGATATGTATATAACTACCTCGGTCAGGCCATCGGGGTCCTGAGCTGGAAGCGCTTCGCAGTCGTCGCGGATGCGAATAACGCTGTTGGATTTACAAGATACCTCGCCAATGACTATAGTTTTACGCCGGTGCTGGTCATCGTGTCCGAACCTGTTTTCCGTCCGGAAGATAAGGAAGCGATCATTAAAGAAATCACGGACCTCGAATATGCCCGCCCGCCGAAAGTGCTTTTTCTGACGGATCAGTATGAGATCAATCAGGCGATCCGCGAGGAAGAACAGGAGATCACGCTCCTTGTCGGTTCGAGTAATGACAGGGAGATCGCGCTCGAGAAAGATATTCAGTTCATCCTGGGTTCTTTCCCGATGAGCGAGAGGCTGATCTTCAACCGAACTTATGCCGGTTATCGTGGCAGTCTGACGTTTACGGAAGACATCTACGACAACAACTGACGGAACGATCCATCCGTCGTATAATCTCACTTATGGGGAGGAGGCTGCTATCTCAGCAGTCTCTTCCTCTATCTGAAACGGCGCGGTAGAATAATGAACAGGAATGCTTTTTACAGATTAAAGGAGGAAACGAAAATGCCACATGTAGAAATCAAATGTTATCCGGGAAGAACAGAAGAAGTGAAGCAGAAATGCGCTGATAAGGTAGCCGCAGATGTCGCGGAGCTTCTTGGATGTGATCTTACTTCGGTATCGGTCGCGATCAAGGAAGTAGAGAAAGAAAACTGGAAGGAACAGGTATTTGAGGGCCAGATCTTTGCCGATGAAAAAGCACTGTACGTCAAGCCCGGATACACCTGCTGAGGCGATTTCTATGGTAAAAAGAGACGAAGCTTTAACTATTCTGAAAAAGTATAATCAGGATCCTTTCCATATCCAGCATGCATATACGGTGGAAGCCGTCATGAAATGGTATGCCGGAAAACTCGGATATGCGGAGGAAGAAGAATACTGGGGAAATGTCGGACTTCTTCACGATGTGGACTTCGAACTTTATCCGGAGGAGCACTGCCTGAAGGCGCCGGAACTTCTTAAGGAAAACGGAGTCGGCGATGACATTATCCATGCCGTCTGCTCCCACGGATACGGCATCACGGTAGGAAACGGCGTCACGATCGACGTCGAGCCGGTACATGAAATGGAGAAAGTGCTTTTCGCGGCGGATGAACTGACCGGACTGATCTGGGCGGCCGCGCTGATGCGCCCGTCCAAGAGCACGAAGGACATGGAGCTGAAATCCCTGAAAAAGAAATATAAAAGCAAGGGATTTGCGGCAGGATGCTCCCGTGAAGTGATCGAGCGCGGAGCCGAGCAGCTCGGATGGGAACTGGACAAGCTTCTTGAGCAGACGCTGCAGGCGATGGCGGATACCGAAGATCTGATCCAGAAGGAAATGACAGAAGAGTGAACGATAAAAAATCTATTTACCCATTGACATAGTAGGTTAGTAGTAGTATAGTTATCTCATTCGAGCGGGACAGCCGGTAAATAATTGAAGTACCACAGTTGACATGGCCGGTGTTTCGAAGAAAAAAGAACAAAAGAGAGGAGAAGCGAAGATGAAACATTCAATTATCCGAACATGTTATTGCGTCATGTGCGGACGAATGTGGTCCTCCCGGGATGTTATGGCCGGACGTGGAACTGATTCTTCGCGCCTTTCTGTGAAACGATGAGGCTTAAAACTCATCATGGAGCCATATGTCCGGGAGCTTCTCAAAAAAACAGAAGCTCCCATTTTTATGGCGGAAACAGACCGATCCTCGGAAGTAAAGACTTTTGGAAAAAGAAACGAAGAGCAGAGTAACACAACGACACAGTATCAACACAACACACAACTAATAACAACAAAAACAGGAGTAAAAAGAAATGATTGGATTTGAGTACTATAACCCCGCGAAGATCGTTTTCGGGGAAGATTCGGAAAAGAAGCTGAAGGACCTTTTATCAGCAAACAAAGTGACATCGCTTCTTCTGGTCTACAGCGGTGATTTTATCAAGGACTTAGGCATCTATCAGGTCGTTTCCGATACGGCAAAAGAACTGGGCATTAAGTTTTCGGAAAACGGAGAAGTAGTTCCGAACCCGAGCATCGATCTTGTGAGAAAACTGGTAGAGCAGGGCAAAAAGGACGGCGTGGATTTCGTTCTTGCCGTCGGCGGCGGTAGCGCGATCGATACTGCAAAAGCCGTTGCGATCAGTATCCCGTATAACGGAGATCCGTGGGACTTTTTTGAAAAGGGCGTCGTTCCGGAGGAAGTTCTTCCGATCGGTGTTATCGCGACGACCGCATCGAGCGGATCCGAAACATCGAACTGCGCGATCCTATCCAGCGGCGAGTGGAAGCTCGGTTTTGAAGATGACCGCATCATCCCGAAGTTTGCGATCATGAATCCGAGATTTACGGCAGGACTTCCTTCGTATCCGACATTTGTCGGTGTCGCGGATGTACTGACACATCTTCTCGAAAGATATTTCAGCGACGAAAGGAATTCCGATACGACAGACTACCTGATCGAAGGTGCGATCCGCGCGCTTCTGGTAAACGCCGATAAGCTTCTCATCGATCTTAAGGATGTCAATGCAAGAGCCGAGATCCAGTGGCTGGCAAGCGTGGCCCACAACAATTTCCTCGATGCAGGAAGAAGAGCCGACTGGGGATCTCACCGTATCGAGCATGAGCTCTCGGCCCAGTACAACATCGTACATGGCGAAGGCATGGCGGTCGTATTCTCCGCCTGGACGAAGTATATCGCAGAGCAGAAACCGTGGAGAGCCGCACTTCTGGCGTCCCGCGTATTCGGAGCGGATGCATATAACTACAGCGAGAAAGAAAGAGCATTGAAATTTGCAAACGAGCTTCAGTCTTTCTTTAAAAAGATCGGCTTGAAGACGACACTTACTGAACTTGGTATCGGAAAGGAGGACTTCGACGTCATGGCAGACAGAGCCACCAGAAACGGTCCTGTCGGTCACTACTATCCGCTGGATAAGGAAAAGTTCAAGGCCGTTCTGGAACTTGCGGTATAAGATCCTGATCCGGCGCGAAAAGCACCGGTCGGGAAAACAAACGGCAACAATATAACAAACACACAACACAATACAATTCAAAAGGAGAATGAGAAAAATGGCTAGAATCAAATTGGTAGAACAGAATGAAACAAAGGGTGCAGAGAAGGAGCGTTTCGATGAGCTCGCAGGAAGAAATGCGGTCACGAACATGAAGAGAGGTCTTCTCAATGACGCTGCAACATACGATGCTTACATGGGCTGGTATACTTCTTGGAACCGCCTCGTAGAAGTTATCGGCGAGAAGGATGCCGTACTTTATGCGCATGCGATCTCCACGACAAACTCCTGCCAGCTGTGCTCCCTTTTCTTCATCAGCGACGTTAAGGGATTAGGCCTTGATCCGAACAATCTCGTATATGACGAGAAGGAACAGGTGCTTTTCGATCTGGGTCAGGCGATCGTAAAGGATCCGACATCCGTATCCGATGAGATCTTCGAGCGCCTCAGAAAGTTCTTCAACGATGTAGAGATCGTCGTGATCGTAGGTTTTGCAGGCCAGATGATCGCGACCAACAACTTCAACTCCGTACTGAAGATCGATGTCGACCAGAGACTTCTGCCGATTCTCGGTGAGTTCAAGCCGGCTACATGGAGAAATGCATTAAAGAATAGCTGATCAGTCTTGATTCTCATATCTTTATCTGTAAAAGGACCTGTTTCTGAATGTTTGGGGACAGGTCCTTTTACGCCCATTTCGTGAAAAAACGATAAAGAAATCTTCTTTCTTAGCATTGACAGGTAAAGATTAGATTACTATAATTCCCGTAAATGAAAATGATATGGGACTTACAACGTATAATGAATATAGGGACAAAGACGTTCGCATATGCTTGATCGAGAGCATGTAGGGGACGTCTTTTTCTTTAAGATGCGGAGGGCGTTATGAGAAAGAAAGACCGGAAGATCGTTCTTGAGGACGGGAGCTTCTACGAAGGCTACGGATTCGGTGCGGACACCGAAAGAGTGTGTGAGATCGTTTTCAATACTTCGATGGTGGGCTACCAGGAGATCCTCTCCGACCCCTCTTATACCGACCAGATGGTCGTAATGACATATCCTCTTATCGGCAACTACGGCATCGCGGACGATGACTTTGAAACGAAGAATCCGAGCATCGGCGGGTTGATCGTAGGTGACTATAATGACATGCCGAGTAACTTCCGATATACCAAGACCCTTTCCGAGGAGATGGAGGAAAACGGTATCCCCGGTATCTACGGCGTCGATACCCGACAGATCACAAGAAGCATCCGGGACTTGGGTTCCCGCCGTGTGATCATGACATCGATCGATACTCCCATAGAGGTCGCTCTTGCGAAGATTACGGTCACTTCTGTCCCGCACGATCAGGTCTGCCGAGTCTCCTGCAAGAAGCGCTGGTACTCGAGAACGCCGAACCCGCGTTTCAACGTCGTCGCGATCGACTGCGGCATCAAACTCAATATCATCAGAAAACTGAATTCCTATGGCTGCAATGTTACCGTCGTGCCTTTTGATACG
The DNA here is from genome assembly GCA_905235455.1 of uncultured Clostridia bacterium. GTDB lineage: Bacteria > Bacillota > Clostridia > Saccharofermentanales > Saccharofermentanaceae > Scatonaster. The sequence continues at coordinate 6,374 of CAJOLL010000010.1, read as the reverse complement.
ACTCCCGAGGAGATTGAATTCATGAAGCCGGACGGTATTTTCCTGTCTAACGGCCCGGGTGATCCGGAGGACGTTACGCCCGTTATTTCCACGGTAAAAGCACTGGTCGGCAAGTTCCCGATCTTCGGTATCTGCCTCGGTCACCAGATGATCTCTCTGGCCTATGGCGCAAAGACTTATAAGCTTAAGTTCGGTCACCGCGGCGGTAACCACCCGGTCAAGAACCTTTCGACAGGTAAGATCGAGATCACTTCGCAGAACCACAGTTATGCTGTTGATCTCGACAGCCTCAAAAACACGAAACTTACGGCTACGCACATCAACCTTCTGGACAACACGGTCGAGGGTGTCGAGTGTGTGGAAGACAAGGTTTTTTCCGTGCAGTACCACCCGGAAAGCGCGCCGGGTCCGCAGGACAGCAGTTATCTTTTCGAGAAGTTCACTTCGATTTTGCAGGCGGATCTGGACATGAAAACTGATCCGGACGCATCCCGCCTCGGAAAAGCCGCAAAGAAGGAAAGCGAGGTGCGTGACAATGCCTAAGAGAACCGACATTAAGAAAGTACTCGTGATCGGATCCGGTCCGATCGTCATCGGTCAGGCGGCTGAGTTTGACTATGCCGGTACCCAAGCCTGCCTGGCACTGAAAGAAGAAGGCTACGAGGTCATCCTCGCCAACTCGAACCCGGCGACTATCATGACGGATACGTCCATTGCGGATAAGGTCTATATGGAGCCGCTGACGCTGCAGTTCCTCGCTCGCATCTGCCGTCTCGAGCGTCCGGACGCCATCGTTCCGGGTATCGGCGGACAGACGGGTCTTAACCTTGCGATGCAGCTAGCCAAGAAGGGCGTTCTCGAAGAGTGCGAGATCGAGCTTCTCGGAACCGATACAAAGAGCATTGAAATGGCGGAAGACCGGGAACAGTTCAAGGAGCTGTGCGAGAGGATAGGCGAGCCCGTTCTGCCGTCAATAATCGCCAATTCGATGGAGGAGGGACTGGAAGCAGCCCGGACAATAGGATATCCTCTTGTGCTGCGCCCGGCGTATACGCTTGGAGGTACCGGCGGAGGCTTTGCCGATAATGAAGAGGAGTTTGTCCGGATAATGAAGAACGCGCTCGCGCTCTCGCCCGTACATCAGGTGCTTGTGGAAAAGAGCGTGAAAGGCTTCAAGGAGATAGAGTATGAGGTCATAAGGGATTCCAACGATACAGCCATAACCGTCTGCAATATGGAAAATATCGATCCCGTCGGGATACACACCGGGGATTCGATAGTAGTGTGTCCGTCGCAGACGCTTACCAACAAGGATTACCAGATGCTGCGATCTTCCGCGCTCAGGATAATACGAGCGCTTGGTATAGAGGGCGGCTGCAACGTTCAGTTTGCTCTCGACCCCGGATCATTTGATTATTACGTCATAGAGGTCAACCCGCGTGTGTCAAGGTCGTCCGCGCTTGCATCCAAGGCGAGCGGATACCCGATAGCGCGTGTATCTGCCAAGATCGCCGTCGGAATGCGTCTTGAGGAGATTGAACTGGCCAATACCGTCGCGGCATTTGAACCTTCAATGGATTATGTTGTGACCAAGATGCCGCGATTCCCGTTTGACAAGTTCACGGATGCTTCAAACAGCCTCGGTACGCAGATGAAGGCGACCGGAGAGACGATGAGCGTCGGAAGGGATGTGGAAGAAAGTCTCCTTAAGGCGGTAAGAAGCCTTGAGGCTGGCGCATATCATCTGCATCTTGATAAGTTCGACGATTACAGCGCTGATGATCTTCTGGAATATATCAGAACCGGGACCGATGACAGGATATACGCAATAGCGCAGCTTCTGCGGATGAAAGTATCCGTTTCGGAAATAGCCGGCGTTACCGGGATCGATAAATTCTTCATAGGCAAATTCAGGAATATAGTCGAAATGGAAGAGAAACTGTCCGCCAACATTGATGACATTGAAACGCTGAAGGAAGCGAAGCGCATGGGATTCTCGGACAGGGAGATAGGGCGCAGATGGAACAGGAGTGCGCATATGATCTTCGATATGAGAAAACGCAGCGGTATCATGCCCGTCTACAAGATGATCGATACATGCGCGTCCGAATTCAGTTCGTATGTGCCGTACTTTTATTCGACATACGAAAGCGAGAATGAATCAAAGATCACCAACAACAAAAAGATCATCGTTCTCGGCTCCGGTCCGATACGTATAGGGCAGGGGGTCGAATTCGATTATTCGACTGTCCATGCTGTAATGACCATAAAGGAAATGGGTTATGAGGCGATAATAATCAACAACAATCCCGAGACGGTTTCAACCGATTATACAACATCCGACAAGCTGTATTTTGAGCCGCTGTGCGTCGAGGATGTTGTCAATATCATCGAGATGGAACAGCCTGACGGCGTGATCGCGATACTCGGCGGACAGACTGCGATCAATCTTGCGGAGCCGCTGCTTGAATACGGGGTCAAAATCATAGGAACGGGTTGCGATGCCATCGAGCGCGCGGAGAACAGGGATGCATTTGAAAAGGTACTGCTTGACCTTGATATACCACAGCCGAAAGGAAGCGCGGTAACTACCGTGGAAGACGGTATCGCGGCGGCAAATGAGATAGGGTATCCGGTTCTGGTACGCCCCAGCTTTGTTCTTGGCGGAAGGGCGATGCAGATAGTATCCAAAGACGAGGAGATGCGCCGCTACCTGAAGACCGCGGTGGAGATCGATTCCGATAAGCCGGTACTTGTCGATAAGTACATCAAGGGCAAGGAAGTCGAGGTTGATGCCGTGTGCGACGGTATCGATGTATTTGTTCCCGGAATAATGGAACTTGTCGAGAGAACGGGTGTGCATTCGGGTGACTCGATAAGCGTGTATCCGCCGTTTTCACTGTCCGACAAGGTCAAGGGGACGATACTCGAATACACGAAGAAGCTCGGTGTCGGTATAGGGATAGTCGGGCTGTTCAATATTCAGTTTATAGTCGATGAGAATGATAAGGTATATATAATCGAGGTCAATCCGAGATCATCGAGAACGGTGCCGTTCCTTTCAAAGGCGACCGGCTATTCGCTTGCGGATATAGCAACAAAATGTATTCTCGGTGTCAGCCTGAAGGAACAGGGGATATTTGCTGTTTATCCCGATGAAAGATCCCGCTGGTGTGTCAAAGTCCCGGCATTCTCGTTCTCGAAGCTGAGCGGGATGGACTCATACCTGTCGCCGGAAATGAAATCAACAGGCGAAGCAATAGGCTATGATGACAAGCTTCACCGCGCGATGTACAAGGCGCTCATCGCATCAGGTCTTAAGATCAGGAATTACGGAACCGTAATAGTATCTCTTGCAGATGAAGACAAGGTTGAGGGTATGCCTCTCATCAAGCGGTTCTATGATATGGGATTCAATATCGAGGCGACGTCTCTTACGGGAGAGTATCTGATAAACTACGGTGTCAAGACACGTATCAGAAAAAAGCTCAGCGAAGGAAGCGATGAGATACTCGAAGCGATACGCTCGGGAAATGTCGCCTATGTGATAAACAGCCGCGCTGTCCTCTCGGGCGTTCACTATGAGGACGGAGCCGCTATAAGACGCTGCGCCATTGAGAACAATGTCACAATGTTTACGTCCCTCGACACGGTAAGGGTGCTTCTTGATGTGCTTGAGGAACTGACGGTAAAGGTGTCCACGATCTTCTGCTGAAAATCTATCTCTTTTCATCATAACACTTCTTATCACGCTTCTTATGGTGCGGGTGAGCGGAACTTGCGTTGACAATCGGACATATTGTATACTCATACAGATCGATGCAACAGGATAAGAGAAATGGGGGTCTTCGGAACATAAGGGATTATCCCCGTTTCCAAGACCCCAATAAGATGTTAACCCATAAGAATGATTGAAATGACCTTCTGATGAATTAAGCCTGAAATGCATAATTAGCATACTGCACGGGTTTTGATTTGTTAATATCGTAAATGTTTACAAATATGTCAGACTCTTAAACGTTTGAGTAAAGAGTTGGTTTGTTATTATTTACTATCCACCGTCGCACATTGTATACAAGGTGACAAATGATATAAATTCGCAAAAAGAACAGTAAAGTTGCCTTGCGAATCTGTCACAAATAGACTAATATAACAGGTATGAAAAAGTTTCAGTGGGTCAGGATATATCTGCTCCTTCTAATTGTAACATTGTTTACATTAACTGCTTTTACCGGGATCAAAGAGTCATATATCATATACCGCAAAACCGCTTTTCAAAAGGCAATCGCGAGAAGTGACGAGGGAATTGCAAACGCCTCGGATGTGATAATCGACAGGATCGGAGCAGTAGCAAAGAGTGCAGGACGCGAGCAGTATGACCGTATCATGGAACTTGTCAGGGCTGAAGATGACAATGAAATGTCGGAAAGAGAGCTTGAGAGCCTGTTCCGGACCGGCTATGCCGGCAGTATAAAGACAGGGATAGGAGAGGACAGCAGCAGTATATGTGCCAGCTTTAATTCCTATATTACCGATGCCGGGCTCGATAATGTATCTGTTTACGATAATGATCTTACGGCGATAGATACGGTAACAGATGAAAACGGCAGCGTGATCTCATTGCTTATCAGGAATGTGACAATATGCTATGATTCCCCGGTAAGCGGAAGAAGAAGTGACAATATAAGCTACAGGATACAGTTTCCCGATGCGGTATTCCATTCCGGCTCGGATGAGCTGTTCAGTTATTGCATGGCGTCACAGAAAGGTATATATATTACCGGTAAGACTTCGTCCGTTATCGGTGATATCTTTGCCGGTAAACATACGTCCGAGGAGTGCCGCGAAGCCGAGAGTGTATACGGGGAGACCGGAACGTTCGGAGGTCTCAACATATTGTCGACGCAGCTTGGAGTCAGATCCGACATTGTAGTAAGTACCGGAGATATAAACATAAACGGTTCCTTTGTGATGTTTACGCCGAATACCGGCGACATGAAGTGCTATGCGCAGCGGCTTAACGAGATAAAGGGATTCTACAGGGATTCAAGCTATACAATGGACGGAACGCTTTATCCGACCTATAAGATGAGTGAGGAAACCCTGACAGATTATTACAATGCGATCAATCTCATCGAGATATCATTGTCCGGGCTTGACGGGATATCGGTGTACTATGATTCCGACAATGACGGAGGGTATGAGTGCAGGTACCGGAAGCTTCTGTCCAATTCGGATATTGAGATCAGGGATGATTTTGCGGGGATCGTCGCGACCCCGAAAAATGTGATAATTGACAGTGATGTTAATGTTGAAGGCCTGATACTGTGCGGCGACAGGATATATGCGATGGGAAACAACAATATCGTTGCGAATGCGGCGGTTGCCAGAACAGTACTGGACTATGAGAGCGACAGTGGATACGGGGTCATGATCGGAGACTACATAGGCGGGATGAAGGCCGCGGGGCTGACGGATCCGGATCATTATGTAGTTCCGTATCGATAAAATCATAGAAGGTCGGGCGAGACCTGAATTGAAAGGACTATATAAATATGAGTGAAAGGATTAATATCAGACTATTTGACAGATTTGAGATCATAAAGGGGGATACGCCGATTCTCACGAATCTGACCAATACGAGAAAGACAAAGCTGTTTGTGGCGTATCTGCTTGTTAATCGAGACAGGCCGATATCACATCAGGAATTGTTTGAACTGCTGTGGTCGGGAGAGGATTACGCCAATCCGTCAACAGCGCTTCGTACATTACTGTATCGTTTTCGCTCCATGATCGACAGGGAAGGTGCCGATGCGCTTCAGGGGGCTATTATCTCACACAGGGGAACTTACCAGTGGAACAGTGAGCTCGACGTTTCAATAGATGCTCTTGATTTCAGCGCGCTGGCGGAAGCCGGTCTTGATCCGACAATATCCGCGACACGCAGAAAAGAGTATCTGTCAAAAGCGATAGACGTGTATGAGGGTCCGCTTCTTCCGGATTTCTCTTCGGAACCGTGGCTGATCACCAAGTCGGCATCATACAGGGAGATGTACGTTGAAGCGGTAATGGCGTATATTGATCTTCTGAAGAAGGATAACCAGCCGGCAAAGATAGTACAGGTCTGCGAGAGGGCGCTTGAGCTTGCGGGCACATCGGAGCTTATCGAACTCGAGGCACAGATCGCAAGACTATCGATAGCCGATCCGGACGCCTCCGCGAAAGAGAGCGTGATCGCATACTATAATGAAGTACGCGAACTGTCCGTAAGACTTCAGGATGAGACCGACAGAATGCAGGCGGAGCTGCAGGAAGAGGTGATGGAGCAGGAGGCGTTTCTGTGTGATTATACGACCTTTAAGGAACTGTATAAC
>CAJOLL010000009.1 GCA_905235455.1 uncultured Clostridia bacterium | reverse complement strand
CTCCAAGGGATTTAAGTTCAGTACTTACGCTACCTGGTGGATCCGTCAGGCGATTACCCGTGCGATCGCCGATCAGGCCAGAACGATCCGTATTCCGGTCCACATGGTCGAGACCATTAACCGTCTGGTACGTGAGCAGCGCGCTCTGATCCAGGAACTGGGCCGTGAACCTACCGTAGAAGAAATTGCCGAAAGAATGAATCTTTCTGTTGAGAAGGTCCGTGAGATCCAGAAGATCTCTCAGGAACCGGTTTCTCTGGAAAAGCCGATCGGCGAAGAGGAAGACAGCCATCTGGGTGATTTCATCCCGGACGATGACGCGATGTCTCCTGCTGATCAGGTAGCTTATACACTTCTGAAAGAGCAGCTTCTTGATGCCATGAAGGGCCTGACCGCAAGAGAAGAAAAAGTTCTTCGTCTGCGTTTCGGTCTCGATGACGGCCGTCAGCGCACACTCGAAGAAGTCGGTAAAGAGTTTAACGTTACTCGTGAGCGTATCCGTCAGATCGAGGCAAAAGCACTTCGTAAGCTTCGTCACCCGAGCCGCAGCAAGAAACTGAAAGACTATATCGACTAACAGGCTTCTTGTGCGAAAGGCAGGCACATGAAGAAACTAAGTTTCAAAACAGGATTCATGCCAAAAGACGGGCTGGACTTTGCACATCGACGTAAGTTTATGCGCGAAGCCCTGCTTGAAGTATGCTCTCCGAGGGAAGTCACGATCCCGATGAAGCAGCATACGGGAACGGCATGTGATCCTGTTGTTTCTGTCGGGGATAGTGTCGCCATGGGAGATCTCATCGGTGTTCCTTCTGATATGCACGGTGTTCCCGTGCATGCCAGTATCTCCGGAACCGTAACGAAAGTCGACGTGATAAGGCTCCCGAATAAGGTCAGCTGCAAGGCCGTCACCATCAAAAACGATCTTTGCCGCCGTGTTTCCTCAAAGATCCAGCCAAGAAAAGATATCTCGAAGCTTTCACTTCCGCAGCTGAAAAAGCTCCTTTGGACTTCCGGTATCTGTGGCATGGGCGGAGAGGGCGTCCCGACGTACACCAAATGTCTTCGGGCGGAAAAGTACGGCGTCGACACACTTCTGGTCAACTGTACACAGAGTGAACCTTTCCTATCCTGCGACCTGCACCACATCCGTGTAAATCCGTCCAAAGTACTTCAGGGAGCGATGGCATTGAGCGGTATCTGCCGCGTCAAAAAGGTCGTATTCTGTATCGAGGAGACCTGGGCGGACGAGATCGACGCGCTATCCCGCGCCGTAGCCAATGCCAAAGACCACTACATGGACAGAAAGATTGAGATCCAGCTGTTTAAGCCGCGCTTCCCGCAGGGTTGCCAGCCACTTTTGATCAAGGCCCTTTACAAGGTCGAACTTCCTTTGGGAAAAGACCCGGAAGAGGTCGTAAAAGCAGTGCTTTTCAATGCGTCAACGTGTTTCGCGTTTTCTGAGATGATCGAAAAGAACCAGCCGCTGACCTCCCGTATCGTCACGATCTCCGGTGATACGATCACAGGCCACAATGTTCTGGTTCCGATCGGCACCAGTGTTTCCGAGATCTTAGAAAGAGTTCCGGGTGCACATACCGCGCAGCGTATCGCCTGGGGCGGAGCGCTTACGGGAGTTGCCCTGAGCAGCCTCGAAGTGCCGATCATCAAGACCACGACCGCAATCACGATCATCCGGAAATTCGAACCGCCGAGACTGAACTGCATCCACTGCGGAGCCTGTGTCGGCGCCTGTCCGGTCGGCCTTTCGCCGTTCCTTTTAAACCGCCTGATCGAAGTGGAACAGACGGAAGAACTCCGCAATGAATCCGTCGAGCAGTGTATCGCCTGCGGCGCCTGTTCTTATGTCTGCCCGGCAGGTATCGAACTTTCGACAAATATCGCAAAAGCCGCCCATCGGGCGAGAAGGAGCGCAGCACGATGAAAAGAAAACAGCTCGCTCCCCATATCCATGCGGACCAGCCGGCAGCAGAAAGATACGTCTATGTCCTTCTTGCACTTCTCCCGGCATTCCTCGGCGCGATCTTCTACTATGGCATCCGCGTCCTGATCCTGGCATTTTTTTCGATGTTCGTATTCTTCATGACCGATTATGCGATCTCCAGTAAACTCTATCCGGAGATGCCATTTCATGTGGACTACAGTTCGCTCGTGTCCGGATTTATGCTGACCCTGTTGGTGCCAGCTTCCACGTCCGTTTGGGCGATGATCCTGGCGGCGCTTTTCGGCTCCGTTTTCGTCAAACAGGCGTTTGGCGGTGCAGGTGCGAATATCTTCAATCCGGCATTTGCATCCAGAGCTTTTCTCGAGGTTGCTTTCCCGACGCAGATGATCGCAAAAGAAGCCCCGTTTAAAGGAATGTGGAACCTGAGCACTCTTTTGACGGGAAAACCTTCTTCCGCATCTTTGCTTCAGCCGGCCACATCCACCAAATGGCTCGATGTTTTCTCCGGAAGACTGGTCGGCATGGCAGGCGTGACCTCGATCGTGCTTTTGCTGTTCGGATTTTTGATCCTTATGGAAAGAAAACTTTTCCGGTTTGAAGCACCACTGGGTTATTTCCTTGCGATCGTATTCGGATATGTGCCTTTCTATTGGGATTCTTTGCGTTTCAGCCAGTTTTTCACATGGCTTTCCGTCGGCGGTATCCTTCTGGTCGGGATCTTCGCGTTGAATGACTGCACGACGACACCTATCGATCCGAAAGGAAGATTCGTTTTCGGTCTGGGTGCGGGACTTCTGACGCTGCCCCTTTACCGGTTCGGCAACAGCAATTACGCGATGATCTTCCCGGTCCTTATGATGAACATGACCACGCCGATCTTTGACCGGTATCTGCGCCCGCGAGCCTTCTCGAAAACCGCCTGGCACAGGGAGGTGGAGAAATGACGCGTTCGTTTTTTAAAGGATTGACGATCCGCGCGATCATATGTGTGATATTAAGTATGACGTTTCTTTGCTCGTGCCTCTGGTACACGAGGTCCGTCAATCGTTCGAAAGAGCAGGATGCCTACCGAGAAGAGTTCGGGACACTTCTTTTGGCTTCGAAGTACAGTTCCCTGAATTCCGACGTGCTGAAAAACCACAAAGATATCAAGTCCGTTTTCAGTGCCTATGACGAGACCGGAAAACTTATCGGCTATATCGTCGACGTCGAAACGGAAGTTTCTTCCGGCAAGATCCACGCGCAGATGAGCATCAGTGAAAACGGGGAGAACCTCATGAATATCCGCGTCGTATCCGATGGCCCTGAGTACCTGACCTATACGGAAGAAGAAATGGAACAATTAAGTCTGCAGCTCAAAGATGCTCGTATCCCCGTCGCTGTCCGTCAGGATGACGCGATCGATACCCCGTATCAGGTGGATTATGATCCGCTTCTGGGTCTTCATGACGGTACCTTCTTTGCAAGAAGCAAAAAGGCCGCGCAGGACGGTTATGTCGATTATTGCGAGATCATCGTCAAAGGAGGCCGCATCGTCACCTGCTCCTGGGATGCGGAGGATGAAACGACACACAGAACGCGTTCCGAAGATTCTATCTCCGGCGATTATAAGATCAGCGGGAACATTTGGGCCGACCAGGCATACCGCGTAGCCAAGCACATGGTCCTCGTACAGGATCCGGTCAAGCTGGCGATGAAGTCCGACGGAAAGACGGAGATCATCGAAGGCGTGACGATGGATATCTCGATGTTCGTTTCTCTGGTAAACGAATGCATCGATAACTCCCGTAATTCGTATAGTAAAGACCAGTACATACGCGACCATACGGATGAGAACGATTCCGAAGAGGACGATAAAGAAAACGATCCGGATGAGACGGTAAAGGACAATAAGAATAACGGGAATAAAAATGAAGAGATAACACCTACGCCTGTTCCGAAGAGTGATCCTTCGCAGGATTTTTCGCCTGCTCCGACAAAAGCACCGTCCCAGATCGATGTTATCGGCGGTGAGGACGGAGTCGTTTCCGCAGGCGATGAGAGTATCCTTTCGGACAGTGTGGACGGCATTCCGATGAATGAGATCCGTACGAGGATCGACGGACTTGACGGAGACCGGACAAGAAGTGCGGCTCTTCTGACGGCGGTCAATCAGGCATATAAGTTTATACGAGAATATTTGAACTGGGTAGGATAATATGAGCGAAGATAGGTGTATTACATTAAAACAATATCGGATATTGCTCTCGTTTTCACTCCTTCTGATCTTTACGACGAGCTCGCTGCCGGCATTCCTTTCCGCGACGGTTCAGATGATCCTTTTCTGCCTTCTTCAACTTTTTGTGTTTTCCCGTATCAAGAACAAGCGCATCTGCTGGGGCATCTTCATCTTTATGACCGCGGTTTTCGGCGAGGGAATGTCTTTCCTTTCGGCTCATCTTCCGTCCGGCGTTTCGAGCGGCGGCTTCTTCCTGCTTCCGGCCTCGACATTCCTTTTCCTGCTCGTGCCGATGTTCGATTATTTTTCCGAGGAAAAAGCACTTTCCGCATCCGATATCGCTAAAGGCTTTCTGTTCTATATCCCTGTCGGCTTTGTGATCGCTTCGGTCCGTGAGATCTGTGGGCAGAGCACAGTCATGGGCGAGCATTTCGAAGCCCTCGATAAAGTACATGTGAGTTTCTTCGGACATACCGCAGGATCTGCACTCTTAGTGCTTTTCGCGCTGGTGTGCCTGTATATCGTGAAAAATGACGGCCAGAATGATTCCTGGATATTAGAGACTTCCGGGCAGCGGATGAAAAAGTACAGTCCGATCTCAGCAAAGAGTGAGAAGGAATTCATGCTTCTTTCGGTCTGCGTGCTGGTCTATGACATGCTGTTCGGGGTATTTGGCATCCTGTTCGTATACAGCGTGGATGAAAAACTCCTGAAACCGGCGCATTTCGTCCTGCTTTCGGTCATCACGACGATATTGCTTTTGACCCCGCTTATTAAGATCTTCCGCCTTTCGGAGACCATGGACAAATATTTCTATGTACCGCTTCTTTGCGTCATCACCACATCGATGCCGTTGGTCTTTTATGCAAGATATCTCGAGGCGGCCTCTCGTCCGATCTCGGCTGAACGGATCATCTGGTGGGCGATGCTCATGGTCGGAGTATGGCTCTTCGTAACGATCGTCATTGCCTATACGAGATCCATCCGCGGACGTCTTCTTTTCGGCAAGCAGCCGAAGTGTCTGGAAGGCATCCCGCTCATCGTTCTTCATGTGCTTCTTGCTATGATCGTATTAATGCCCTGGACGGAAGTCCTGGAAAAGTTTTAAACGGAGGGAATCAACTTATGCAGATCGTGATCACTTGTCTTTTCGGACTGGAACGTTATTGTGTCGAGGATCTGGAAAAAATCGGATACTCCAGGGCGGAAATGACGGTTTCGGACGGACAGGTTCTTGTGGATACCACGCCACTTACCATGGCAGATGACTGCGCGCGCATCTGTATCTGGATGAGAAGGGGCGAGCGCGTCCTTCTTTCCGTAAATACCTTCCCGGCGGAGACGTTCGAAGAGTTCTTCGACGGCTTTTCATCCATGCGCTGGAATCAGTGGATCCCGAAAAACTGGTCTTTCCACTTAAACGGATATTCCCGCGATTCGAAGATCTTCGGTATTCCCGCATGTCAGTCCCTTGCCAAAAAAGCAATCGTAAAAGCACTTCTTTCCGAAAGAAAACTTCCGGAGGGCAGTATGATCGAAGAGGACGAGAAACTCGGTACATGCAAGATCGTATTCGGTATCGTCAAAAACAATGTTCGTGTCATGATCGACGTCACGGGCGCGGGCCTTCACAAACGCGGATACCGCCCGCTTATGCATGATGCGCCGATCAAAGAGACGCTGGCCGCCGGTATGGTCAGTGCGGCGCAGTATCGTTTCTTCGGGGAAGAAGCTCTGGTCGACCCGTTCTGCGGTTCCGGTACGATCGTGATCGAGGCTGCCATGATGGCATTAAACATCGCCCCCGGTCTGACCCGTCCTTTCCTGGGTGAAAAGCTCCCTTATATCGGCCTTCAGGCCTATGAAAAAGCGAAAAAACAGGCCCGCGACATGCAGGATCTGTCCCCGATGGACGATATCTATTTTTATGGCTCGGACCTCGATCCGAAAGCTGTTGCGACTGCGCAGAGAAATGCCCGCGCGGCCGGAGTTTCTGACTTTGTAAGATTTAAAGTTTCGGATTTTCGTGAGATGACGCCGAAGGTGCTTTTCGACTGGACACATCTCAAGCGCCAGCTGATTCTCTGCAATCCCCCATACGGCGGACGTTTGCTGACTCCGGAAAAGGCGCATGAGATCTATACGGGGATCGCATCGACCTATCTCGACAGGCAGGGTTTCTGCAAAAAAGGTATCCGCCTTTCGGTGATCACCCCGGATGATTCTTTCGAAAATGCTGTCGTTCGAAAAGCAGATAAAAGAAGAAAGTTGTATAACGGCTCCATTCGCTGTCAGTTAACAAATTACTATCGTCTCCCGCCAAGAGATTCTTAAAAGACCGAAGTCCACCGCTCGCGGACATCGAAAATGTCAAATGACAAAAAAGAAAGCCGTGAAAGCCCTTGAAATCAAGGCTCTTTCACGCCATGAAAACTTTCTGCGTTTTTTCAAAAAAGCCTTGACAAAAAATGTACTCCCAAAAATCGGCGTTTGAGAGGGGTGTTTTCCGAAAAGGCTTGTCTTTGAGTTATCCACAGACTTTTCCACTTTTTCCACAGGTTTTTTGTTCACGGACGAGAAGAAGAAGTGGAAAACTTTTCCCGAAATGTGGATAAGAATGCGCTTTCATTTGCTTTCATTTGCTTTTGAAACGCAAGTTCAAAAAACCTTGAAATTCTCGGTTCGAACAGGGCGTAATCTGATATAATATAAAAATAGTGATTAAAGTAAGAGAGAAGTTTAGGTATGAGTGATTTTGAAACACGTGCAATAGAAGCCAAACAGGCCTCGTTTGCCATGGCGCTCCTTTCTACGGAAGTGAAGAACAAAGCACTTCTCGCAGTAGCCGATGCACTGATCGCAAACAAAGAGGCGATCTTTTCCGCCAATGAAGCGGATCTGAAGAACGCAAAGGAAACAGATCTTCCGATGCCGCTTCAGAAAAGACTCGTTTTCGATGATCACAAACTGAGTGATGTGGTAGCAGGACTTAAGAGCCTGACCGAACTTCCCGATCCGGTAGGCCGCGAACTGATGAAGACCGAACTGGACGATGATCTTATCCTCACGAGGGTTTCCTGCCCGATCGGTGTACTGGGTATTATTTTCGAGTCGCGCCCGGATGCTCTGGTACAGATCGCATCACTGGCATTAAAGTCCGGTAACGCTTGCTGCCTCAAAGGCGGAAGTGAGGCGGTAAACAGCAACCGCGCGCTTTTCAACGTGATCGAAAAAGCATCCGTGGATGCGGGACTTCCAAAGGGCTGGATCGTTCTCATGGAGACCAGAAACGATGTTTCCGAGATGCTCCTTCTGGATCAGTACATCGACCTGATCATTCCGAGAGGCTCCAATTCTTTCGTTCAGTACATCATGCAGCACAGTTCGATCCCGGTCATGGGTCATGCCGACGGTGTCTGCCATCTTTATATCCATGAAAAAGCCGATCCCGACATGGCGCTTAAGATCGCCGTCGACAGTAAGACACAGTATGTGGCCGTTTGTAATGCCTGCGAGACGATCCTGGTGGATGGATCCGTCGCGGATTCTTTCCTGCCGTCCCTGGCGAAGACGCTTGGTGAGAAGAATGTCGAGCTTCACGGCTGCGAGAAGACCAAGGCAATCCTCCCGGAGGTCTTGCCGGTCGAGGAGTGGCATCACGAATATCTGGACTACAAGGTTTCTCTTAAGGTCGTATCAGGCCTGAAGGAAGCGGTTGCTCATATCAACAAGTACGGTTCCGGACACACGGATTCGATCGTTACTTCGGATGCCGCGACAGCCGAGGAGTTCATGAACAGCGTATCTTCCGGTAATGCTTTCTGGAACTGCAGTACACGATTCTCAGACGGTTTCCGCTACGGATTCGGCGCTGAGGTCGGAATCAGTACATCGAAGCTTCATGCAAGAGGACCTGTAGGTCTCGACGGTCTTGTTACGTATAAGTATAAGATCAGAGGTAACGGTAATATCGTTGCGGACTACGCCGCTGGCGAACGCAAATTTACACATAAGCACATTAAATGAAAAGGGGTTAAAAAGATGGTAGTAACAATTGCTTCAGATCATGCAGGATATGCTCTTCGTAAGATCGTCGTCGAGCATCTGGGTAAACTTGGTCATACAGTAGTAGAGGGCGGCGCGACAGCGGGAGATGTTCCATACAGCTATGTACTGGCCGGTCAGAAAGTTGCCAAAGATATCCTCGAGGGAAAAGCAGAGCGCGGTATCGTGATCTGTGGAACGGGTATCGGCATCTCGATGGTCGCCAATAAATTCCCGGGCATCCGTTGCGCTCTTTGCACTAACGAATACATGGCGAGAATGTCCCGTCAGCATAACGACGCCAACGTCCTTTCGATGGGCGCGCGTGTAGTCGGAAGTTCTCTGGCGCTCGGCATCGTAGATGCATACATGACAGAGCCTTTTGACGGCGGACGTCATCAGACCCGCGTAAACGATATGAAGGAACAAGAGAAAGAGCTTTTCAAATAATATAATTCGGGAGGAATTACTATGGCACAGTTTTTCTTATTTGATCATCCGCTGATCCAGCACAAGATCTCCATTCTCCGTGATAAGAACACTTCCACGAAAGAGTTTCGAGAACTGGTTCATGAGATCTCCATGCTCATGGCTTACGAGGTCACACGTGACCTTCCGCTGACGGAAAAAGTGATCGAGACACCTGTTGCGACGACTACGGCAAAAGTACTCGCCGGAAAGAAAGTAGCGCTCGTTCCGATCCTGCGTGCCGGTCTCGGCATGGTTGACGGCATGCTCGCCATCATCCCGAGTGCCAAAGTCGGACACATCGGTCTTTATCGTGATCCGAATACATTAAAGCCGGTAGAGTATTACTGCAAGCTTCCGGAGGACATCACTGAACGTGAAGTCATCGTTCTCGATCCGATGCTTGCGACCGGCGGTTCTTCTTCCGCTGCGATCCAGTTCCTTAAGGACCGCGGGATCAAGAATATCAAATTTGTCTGTCTGATCTCTGCTCCGGAAGGAATCGAGAGACTGCAGAAAGATCATCCGGACGTTTCCGTTTTCTGCGCTGCAAAAGACGAAAAACTGAATGATCACGCTTATATCATTCCGGGTCTCGGCGATGCCGGTGACCGTCTCTTCGGAACAAACTAAGGAGGCATTAAGTTAAAACATGCTGGTAGTACTTGCCGCTTCCTGGTGGTCTGAATTCTGGGAAGCATTTTGTGAGAAACTGAGCGAGCTCTTCGGGGTATTCACCGGTAAGGCGAATATAGGTGAAGAGATCCGTTCGGCTATTCTTCAGTGGAAGAGATTTCTCCCCGGAACCGGGGAGACGATCCCGATCACGGACGCGATCATCGTTACCTGGATTGCGATGCTGTTAGGTATCCTTCTTTTCTGCTGGATGGGTGGAAAGAAATCGAAGATCCCGTCCACAAGACAGGCGGTCATGGAATCCCTGATCGATGTTATGTTCAGTGTCTGCAGAGATTACGGACTGAATGAAAAGCAGTCCGAGACGATCATCCCGATGGTCGGTACGATCGGTATTTTTCTGATTTCCTGCAATACGATCTCGATCTTCCATATCCCGCCGCCGGCGAAGAATATCGCATTCCCGTTCGCTATGGCGATATTTGCGATCATCTACGTCATCTTCATGTCGATCCGCTTTGTCGGAATCAAAGGTTTCTGCAGATCGTTTACCGATCCGAAGCCTTTCATGATCCCTTTTAAGATCATCGACTTTTTCATCAAACCGATCTCTCTTGCACTCCGTCTTTTCGGTAACGTATTCGGTGCGTTTATCCTGATGGAGTTCTTATGTATCGTATGCCCGATCATCGTACCGGGTGCGTTCAGCCTGTGGTTCGACTTAATGGACGGAATCCTGCAGGCCGTCGTATTCAGCTACCTGACCATCTCCTACATCGGAGAAGTCGTTGAGAGTGCACACGTGACGCATGAGAGAAACGAAGAAAAGAAGAAACTAAAGGAAAAACTGATAGCAGAAAAGAGTGCTGCCGAGGCCTCCACACAGGCCGGAACTGCAGCGTAAAATAACAGGAGGAAGAGAAGATGTTTAGTTTATCAAGAGTTTTACTGGATGCGGCCATTGATGCAAAAGGACTTGCCGGACTGGGTGCCGGTCTTGCGATCGGTCTTGGTGCGCTGGGTACCACGATCGGTATCGGTACTGCGGCAGGACGTGCACTCGAAGGTGCTGCAAGACAGCCGGAAATGTACAGTAAGCTTCAGACATTGCTTCTGATCGCGATCGTATTCATGGAGTCCGTTGCCATTTATTCGCTCGTAGTAAGTTTGCTTTTGATTTTTACGGTCTGATTTATCGAGGTGAAAAGAAATGTTGTTTGCACTTAAGATGCTGTCTATAGTGAAGCTTCCGGCTCTTTCCTCCTCACTCATCCGACTGGCGGAGGATGTGGAAGAGACAAGTTCGCTTCTTTCCCCGGATCAGTTTGCGGGATATCTGGTGACGGGCATTGCGACGATCATCAATCTCCTTGTTGCCTACCTGATCCTGAAGTTTGCGCTCTTTAAGCCCTTGATGAAAGTCATGAAGGCAAGAAAAGAATCCATCAGCAAACAGATTACGGATGCTGAGGAGAAAGAGAAGCAGGCCGAAGAAAAACTGGATGAAGCAACCAAACGTCTGGATGCTTCCCATGAAGAAGCCATGCAACTGATCGCCGATGCCAGAACGCAGGCGGAGAAACAGTCTGAGACGATCATCGTGACTGCGAAGAAAGAAGCGCAGGATATCCGTGACCGTGCAGAGGAAGATGCCAAGGGCACCAAAAAAGCTATGCTGGAAGAAATGAAGGACGAGGTCGCAGACCTTGCCGTTTCGATCGCAGGCCGCATACTGGCCGGATCCGAAAAGGGTGCGGATCAAGCCGCTCTTCGTGAAAAATCGCTCCAGGAGCTTTCTTCGTCAGAGGTGAACACCGGTGATTAATAACAGTGGTTTTGAAGTCATAAGGATCGTTACCGCAAATGACGATATGCCGCCGGAGAAAGTGGCGCTTATCGCCCGCCGGTTTGCGGAACACCTTCAAATTCAGGGATACACCATCGAGCAGGAGACAGATACGTCCCTGATCGGCGGCTATGTGATTTTTGCTCAGGGTACAAAGTACGACTACAGTGTCGCAGGCCAACTATCCCGTATTGCACGTCACCTCAAGACGGACCGCGGCGATGAAAAGCCATCTTCTGACATGGATACGACTTCCGAGATCCATCGTTCGCTTTCCGAATCGCTTTCTGATTTTTCCGAAAGCCCGGCGATGCTTTTCGAGGACGATGATCTATGGGAAGGCGAGTCTCCTGAGCAGGCACAAAAGAGAGAAAAGATCCTTACCGATTTTGTCAAGGCTACAGAAGTCGAGCAGGTCGGTAAGGTGCTGTCGGTTTCCGACGGCGTTGCCAAAGTCAGCGGTCTTGAGAACTGTGTGGCAAGTGAGCTGATCATGTTCTCCGAGACCTCTTACGGTATCGCCATGAACCTCGAAAAGGATGAGGTCGGCGTTGTGCTTCTGAATGAATGCCGTGACGTGGTCGAAGGCGTTATGTGTCACAGAACGGGTCTTACGGTATCTGTTCCCGTCGGTCGCGGCATGCTGGGACGTGTTGTCGATCCGCTCGGTAATCCGATCGACGGTAAGGGCATCATCCGTACCACGAACAGAAGACCGATTGAGACACCGGCTCCGAATATTGTTGCCAGATCTCCGATCTGCGAACCTTTGCAGACCGGTATCACCGCGATCGATGCCATGACACCGATCGGACGCGGTCAGCGTGAACTTATCATCGGTGACCGTCAGACGGGGAAGACGGCGATCGCGCTGGATACCATCATTAACCAGCGTGGTAAGAACGTGCTTTGCGTTTATGTCGCGATCGGACAGAAAATGTCCAATATCGTTTCCGTCGCAAAGACGCTCGAACAGTATAATGCGATGGAGTATACCGTCATCGTTGCCGCAAGTGCATCTCAGCCGGCATCGCTGCAGTACATTGCTCCTTACGCAGGATGTGCGATCGCGGAAGAATTCATGTACACAGATCACGAAGATGTTCTGATCGTTTACGATGACCTTTCCAAACATGCGCAGGCCTATCGTGCGATCTCGCTCCTTTTGCGCCGTCCGCCGGGACGTGAGGCCTATCCGGGCGATGTTTTCTATCTGCACTCCCGTCTCCTTGAAAGATCTGCCAAACTCAGTGATGAACTGGGCGGCGGCTCTATTACGGCACTGCCGATCATCGAGACATTAAGCGGTGATATCTCTGCCTATATTCCGACGAACGTCATCTCGATCACAGATGGTCAGATCTATCTGGAATCCGAGCTGTTCTTCTCCGGTCAGCGCCCGGCGATCAACGTGGGTCTTTCCGTTTCCCGTGTAGGCGGTGCGGCTCAGACCAAGGCAATGAAGAAGGTAGCGGGTCCTCTGCGTATCAGTCTTGCCCAGGCCCGTGAAATGGCGGCATTTGCCCAGTTCGGTTCGGATCTGGATCCGAATACACAGAAGCAGTTAAAGCGCGGCATGATCTTAAATGAGATCTTAAAGCAGGAACAGTTCTCGGCCATGCAGATGGACGAGCAGGTCGTCATGCTCTATCTGGCAACCAACGAAAAGCTTACCTTCCTTGATAAGGAAGATGCAAAGAAGTACGTTTCGGAATTCCTCCAGAGGGTTTCTGTCCTGCACCCGGAGATCATGAAGACGATCACGGATACACGTGCACTGGATGATGAGACGAAACAGAAGATCGATGAACTCGAAGCAGAGTATCATTCGATGTTCGTTGCCGAGCACAAGGAATATCAGCATCGTGAGGCGTAAGGACAATGGAAAGTCTTAACGATATCAAAAAGCGCATCAAGAGTGTCAATGATATTTCCCAGATGACACATGCCATGCAGCTGGTAAGCGCATCCAAGATGCGTAAATCCAAGATGCAGCATGAGATGGTAAGCCCGTTCTTTACGCTTTGCGCGGAGAGTCTGATGGAACTTCGCAATAACGCGAAGGATCTCGACAATCCTTTTCTTACCATGCGTGAGCACAAAACGGGCAGCACATGGAAGATTGCTTATTTTATCCTGACGGGTGATCAGGGACTTGCGGGTGCCTATAACAATAATATCGTTAAAATCGCCGAAGACCATATCCAGAAGAAGATCCTGGAAAATGCCAGGAAGAACGTTAAGACAGAATACAAGCTTTATGTCTTCGGTCATATCGGCGGAGAAAAACTGAAAAGAGACGGCTATGCCGTGGACCCGGATTTCTCGTTTCCGATCTCCGATCCGACGTATTATGAAGCAAGAAATGTAGCGAATATCATTCGTGCAAAGTACTTAAGCGGAGAATTCGATCTGGTGTACTTGATCTACACCAAGATGGAATCCGCAATCAGCATGAAGCCGGTCATCACTAGGCTGCTGCCGATCGATACCAAATCGCTGAAGGACTCTTTTGCATCCGGTGCGGAAGATGCCGGAATCGCGGTCGAAGCCGGATCGAGCGTGGATTACTTCCCCAATCCTGAGGCCGTGTTCTCATTCCTTATCGATACGGGCTTAAATGCGGTCATGTACGGCGCCATGGTAGAAGCTTTTGCATGCGAGCAGACCGCCCGAATGCAAGCGATGGATAACGCGAACCGAAATGCGGATGAAATGATGAAGAAACTGACGATCGAGAGCAACCGAGCCCGTCAGGCACGCATCACGAACGAACTCAACGAGATCGTGAACGGTGCCAGTCAAGTAGAATAAGAGGTAGAAGAACATGGCAGAAGGAAAAGTAGTACAGATCATCGGACCTGTTATTGACTGCGAATTCGCGGAACATGAAGTTCCGCTCATTAAAACCGAAGTAAAGATCCGGGCGGATGACAGGATCGTTTCCGCAGAGGTCATGCAGCAGAGAGGCGAAGGCATCGCTCGTTGTGTTTCTTTTGAAGCAACGGAAGGTCTTGCCCGTGGCATGAAGGCGGTCTCTACCGGTTCTCCGGTGCTTGTCCCTGTCGGCGAGGGAAACACAGGAAGACTCTTCGATGCACTTGGTCGTGCGATCGATAATCAAGGAGAAGTGAAATCGGATGATATGTGGCCGATCCACAGAAGCGCTCCGTCTTTCGTCGATCAGTATCCTTCGGAGACCGTACTTGAAACAGGTATCAAGGTCATCGACCTTCTCGTTCCTTTTGCCAGAGGCGGAAAGATCGGTCTTTTCGGCGGTGCCGGTGTAGGTAAGACCGTCCTTATCCTCGAGCTCATCCGAAATATTGCCCAGGAGCACGGCGGCTATTCCGTATTCACCGGTGTAGGTGAGCGTTCCCGTGAAGGTAACGACCTTTGGAACGAAATGAAGGAGTCCGGTGTTTTGGATAAGACGGTCATGGTCTTCGGTCAGATGAACGAGACTTCCGGTGCCCGAATGAGAGCTCCGCTCACAGGTCTGACCATGGCCGAGTATTTCCGTGATGAAATGAAGAGAGACGTTCTCTTCTTCGTAGATAATATCTACCGTTTCGTACAGGCAGGTTCCGAGGTTTCCGCACTTCTCGGAAGGATCCCGTCCGCTGTAGGTTACCAGCCGACACTTGCCAACGAAGTCGGTGAACTTCAGGAAAGGATCACCTCTACCAAGAACGGATCCATCACGTCCATTCAGGCGGTATATGTTCCTGCCGATGACTTGACGGACCCGGCTCCGGCAACGACCTTCGGCCACCTCGATGCGAATATCGTTCTTTCCCGTGCGGTTGTTGAACTTGGCATTTACCCGGCCGTCGACCCGCTCGAGTCTTCGTCCCGTATTCTCACGGAGAACGTAGTCGGAAAGAATCACTATCACGTAGCGAGAATGGTGCAGGAGATGCTGCAACGCTATAAGGAACTGCAGGACATCATCGCGATCCTCGGTATGGAAGAACTCGGTGAAAAGGACCGTCAGCTCGTTAACCGTGCCAGAAAAGTACAAAAGTATCTGTCTCAGCCGTTCTTCGTAACTGCTGATTCTACGGGATTTGCACCGCGTTATGTACCGATCGAAAAGACGGTTCAGGCTTTCGGTGAGATCATTTCCGGATCTCTCGATCATATCCCGGAGCAGCACTTCTTCATGAAGGGCGATCTGGACGATGTACTTGCTTCCTATAAGAGCGAAGCATAAGGAGAACTTATGGCGGCTTCGAATGACCAGACAATCAAGAAAAAGATGACGCTTGAAGTTGTCAATCCCTACGAAGTATTCTACGAGGGAAGGATCGAGCGTATTGTGATCCCTACGCTCGATGGCCAGTACGGCATCATGCCCGGCCATGCTCCGTTAGTGATTGCCGTTACTTCCGGCATCGCCCGTTTTGAATGCGACGGCGAGTCAAAAATGTTCGCCATCTCGGAGGGTTTTGCCGAGATCGGCCAGCACGCTGTCATCATCGTCTGTAATGCGGCCGAATGGCCTTCGGAAATCGATTCCGACCGTGCTCAGTCGGCTCTTGAACGTGCCCAGACACGATATAACAGTGTTACAAGTACCCAAGAACAGCGCCTTTACGCCCGTCATGCCATAAAACGCGCCAAAACCAGGCTTGCCGTCTCCGCCGAGTGGAAAAAAGACAAAAAGAAGTATTTCGACCAGTGATCAGGACCCGTTTTGGTGAACAAAATGGGTCTTATATTCTAATTCTCCGATCCCGAGTATATCTCCTTCTTCGAGATATGCTTTTTCATTTACGGGGATCCTTCGCCGATTAAGAAATGTTGCTTTCTTATCGGAAAGTGCTTCCACAAAGAAACCATGTACATCGTGGCCGAACCTGCAGTGACATAGTGCAAGGGAATCATGATCGATATAGTGATCACAATAATCCGCATCACATCCCAGAGTTAACTCATTCGTCCATACGGTAAAAGCATCTATATTCGGATCGAGGCGGGAAGACCCGATACGAAGAAACAAAACCGGATCAAAAGACAGATCCAGAGGAGAAGATTCCGGATCATTATCCGAAGAGGGAAACAGGATCTGCGTGTTTCTGATCTTTCTTCGTTTTGCCTTTTCTTCGGACATCGATCTCTTTTCGGCAGATTCGTTTTTCAGATGAAGAAATAGAAGCGACAAAACGCAAATCGTGCAGAACATAAATAGGATATTCGGAACAGCGGCGATAGAAGATCCGGCATACGCGCGCTCGATAATCTTCGAACAAAGAACGTAGATGATCATGAAAAAGCCCCACAAACGGCAGACCGTAATCAGATCCTTCGGAAGCGAACGAGAATCCTCCCAAAGGCCGGTTTGAATGTAATTCAGTGCACCTCCTTCGTCACCTGTTCGAAAGAAAGTGTATAGTTTTTCCATTGCTCTTGCCGATATGCGGTTATTTTTCATCGGAATGTGAAGCAATTCATCCATCCCGTGCTCCTTAATGGAGGAGATGAGAGCGGTACCGCCTTGAATACGGGCTTTCAGCGGAAGATAAATGCAGACGAGTTTTCCCGTTATGCGGTTATAGAACAGTTTTTCTTCAAGATAGCAGATACCGGAAGGATCTAAAGAGTAATCCAGTGATCGGATGATCTCACAAAGGAAATCAGACAGCAGTTTCTTATAATGACGATGCACATATGCTTTTTCTTTTCCGCGCAGCGAAGCAAGCGGCGTACAGGAACTGACATCGATAAGCAGATCTGTATCCTCTTCGGATATATATACGGGAAGAAAACAGGGAAGGAGGTCTGCCTGCAAAATAGTAAGCGCGTGCAGACAGATCTCATCCTTGTTCTTCAGATGAATGATGTAACGTTGTCCCAAGGGACCATTCTCATAATAGTCAGATAAATCGAATCCTGTGCTCATGTTTTCACCCCGGCTTTTAGTCTTTAGATCTGGCCGATAACCTTACCTTCATCGAAAACGTAGTCCATAACGGAACTGGAATATTTAGCGAGTGCAGTTCTGAATGTGAGCGCCAGCGCAACAAGGATTGCGATAATGATGACGATCTCGACCGTCCCCATTCCCAGGCGTGATTTAATGAGTGAATGTTTGTTCAGTTTTTTCATGTTGGATATACCTCCTATAGAATTTGAAATGTATTCAGTGCCGGAGCAATGGAAACAATGAGCACGGAAACAAAATCCAACATCATCGGAAGAATCATATTGAATGCTTCTCGCTCGCGCTTTTTGCGAGAAGCATTTCGGCACAGTGCCCAGCAGGAAGATGACTGAAGTCGCAAAAGACCTAAGACTTCATTTCCGCCCGAGCGTTCATATCTTGCTGCAAGAAGTAATGCGGATTGTGCTTCCGGAATACTGATACGATGTGAAAAAGTTTCGAGTGCATCGGCCGCGCTGACGCCACCTTCGATCTGAGAAAGCATATGTTTTAATTCCCGACATAAACAGCTCTGTTCCGCAAAGGCATATCCGCAAGTGGAAAGGGCTTTCGGAAGAAGTATCCCGGATTCTAAAAGAGTAGATAACATCGATATAAAAAGGGGAAGATCTTCCATCAGGATCAATCGTCTTTTGTTCATGACCGACTGCTGATCGACATGAAGCAGAACGAGTATTAAAGCATCCATAAACACGGCAAGTATCAGCGGAAGGTGAAGAAGAAAAAGGATCAGCAAAAACAGCGGAGTGCAGAAAAGGATTCGCGATATGACTTTGAAGATAAAACAGTCAAAAGCATCCATGGTCGAAAAGGAGATCTCGCTGCACCATTCCAGTACTCGTGTCGTGTACATCGAAGGCAGGGAAAGACCGAACCTGTGGATCTTAGATCTCCATTTTTCGGGAATCTTTCCGGTGTTATCCAGATAGTTGAATCTGTTTGCTGACGGCTTTTCTCCGATAAGGGAAAACAGATAGGTGCAGGAGAATACCGCGATGGTAAATGCAACAGTCATCAACAGTTTCCCTAAGCCGGAAGCCTGTGCCTGGCGCAGGTATTCTCCACTGGTCATCGACAGCAGATAAGTGATGCCGAACGGCATCATACAAAGCAGCAATGCTTCCGTGTTTTTCCCTGAGTTGTTCGCTTCCACTTCCGAGGCCACAGAGTGAAGTTCCGACAGCATCTGACAGCTGCTTCGGAGAATGGAGACGATCTGATTTCCGACGGTCTTTTGCAGAGATAATGCATGCAGGATCGGAAGAGTTTCATAGTAGTCCAGTTTATGACAGAAATGCGTCATACAGCTGTCCAGAGGTTCATGTGCCTGGAGACGGTGTTCGACATCTTTCAGGGCATGGGCAAAAGCGGCTCTTTTCCCGAAGGCCTTTTCGATATCGACCCGTGCGCACAGAAATGCACGTTCGATGGAATATCCGTCGGAGACGGAAGTGCAAAGCGACTGCATCAGTACTTTGTTCTGCGCGCGCAAAGTGGCTGTTCTTTTTCCGTAAAGAACACGGACTGCCGAGATAAAAGGAAAGATCCCCAGGAGGACCGATATGAGAAACTGCATTTTTCCGTCAGCGAAAAATGCACTCGACAGAAGGTATACGATCGCGATGCATAAGGGTAGAAGCGGAAGACATTTGCTCATAAAGACCAGATACGTTTTTCTGCTCAAAGTACGTATTTCTTCGCTTCTGTTTTGTGGTCTGCGACCGAAAAGAACTGTTCCTCTTTCAAAGTTTTCAGCATTTAACAAGACCGGTCTCCTCCTTGTATATGTAGATGTTTTCAATCTGAAAACGGTTGTCTTTAAGAGGACGCATTTCGGTGATCTCATCGATAAACCTTCTGCCGTCTTTTCCTCTTGTAATGTGAACAATGATATCGACGCCCATGGAGATCTGTCGGATGACAGCATCGTAAGGAAGTGTCGATCCTGCCATGACCATGGTGACCAGACGATCCAGCATTTCATAACAGGAATTGGCATGCCCGGTGCAAAGTGAGCCCGGATGTCCTGTGTGAAGGGCATGAAGCATATCCGCCGCTTCCGAACCGCGGACTTCTCCGACGACAACTCTGTCCGGACGCATACGAAGGGCAGTACGGATCAACTGTCCGATATCGACTCCGCCATGTCCGTCGGGACCCGGAAGCCGCGATTCCAGACGCACCAGATTCGCAACTCCCTGAAGGGATAATTCCGCAGAATCTTCAATTGTGACCACACGCTCGTTCTTCGGGATGAATCCGGATAAAACGTTGAGAAACGTGGTCTTTCCCGAACCGGTACCTCCGCAGAGAAAAATGGTCTTTTTGGCGACTACGGAACGGGAAAGATACAGGGCGGCATCCTTAGTTATAAAACCGCTGTTTATAAGTGAATGGATATCGGGACGGATACCTGTGAATTTTCGTATCGTAAAGATCGGACCATCGGGGGCAATCGGCGGTAATACGGCGTTGGCACGTGAGCCGTCGGGAAGGCGCAGGTCGGCGATCGGGAAGGCTTCGTTCAGGGGACGGTTCGCGGAAGAAAAAAAGTGGAGGATCAGCTGTTCCAGATATTCTCTGCTTTCGAAATGAAGTTCGGAAGGAAACAGCCTTCCGCCTTTTTCAATGAAGATGTGATCAGGACCGTTGACCATGATCTCCGTGACCTGAGGATCATCCATCAGTGACTGAAGGATATCGAGCCTTCGCATGCGGTTAAATAGCTTCGTTGCCAGCTGCCGTTTTTCTTCCAGCGGGAGATCTGCACATTTTTCCGACTGATTGATGCTGTCGGCAATGATCTCGCGAAAAGTGCAGTCATCGACTTCGTCATAGCCGTGCATGGACTGAAGGATCAGCGTCGTCAGTTCCGGGATAGAGATATGTGATAAGGAAGACTTTTTCTCTTTGACCTTCATGATATAAATACTGCCTGTGCCGGGCAGATACTCCTTTCGAATGTTTATTTGATCTTCCCGGAGATCGAGAACGGATAGTCCTGATGTGAGGTTCCTTTATGCTGTTTTTGCAACTCATCGATCTCACAGCAGAGCATGGCATCTTTCTCCATGTGAAGAGGAGTGATGATCTCCAGGTGACGGAGGTTTCTGCTCAAGGTGCGCATCCTGACAAAAGAAAGACCGTCACATACCACGAGAAGAAGAGAAGGTTCGGAAAGGCTCGACAGATATCTGACCGTCTTTGAGATAAGCATCAGGATCGTTCTGGAGTGGCAGGTGATAAGATCGTCAGAATGCTCGGGCTTTCCGAAACGAAGATCCCCGTACGGGTCCGGTTCCAGATAAGACGGGATCTGGTGAGGGGGGAACTTCCCCAGTTTCAGTCTGGATAAAAGCTCAGTAACACCGCTGCATCTTTTTGCGGATCCTTCCTCCCAGGAGGGCGGATCTTGCGGCATAAGGATGCCTGGCATCACATCGAGTCTTATGATGCGGGAAAAGTCAGATCGGCTTCGTTCGAGTTTGGGAAGGACATGCGCCTCCCTTTCCTTCGGGGGAACAAAGGAAAGGACGAGGCATGTCTGCACGGAAGAATCCGGTGAGACGGGGATCCTTCCTAAACCGGCAAGAGTTTCCACTTCGTGAGAGATCATCAGGACATCTTTTGGGGGATATGGTTTTGTGGTTTGAAGAAGGGGGACTAAAATTGGAGTGCGTCCTGAAACACAGTGAGAGAGGATCTCTTTCTCCGAGATCTCATTTTGGTTATAAAGCACGAAATCGCTCTCCAATAGTAGCTCCCTGTGCGCCAAAAGCATCTCTAATGAAACAGGGAATGCCCGAAAATCAGGCACTTGTTTCCGAAGGCGCGAAATGAGAAGGGATGTAAAGCAGATATCCGCATCTATGATTGCGATCGTGCGAGTCATTTTTTTTGAGACCTCCTTGCCGTTTGCTGAGTCAATTAAAGCAGAAAGAAGCTTCAAAAAAACCGACAAAAAGTGGCAAAAACTACCACGATTACAACTTTTTCGGTGAAGAGCCCTGCGGCCTCGGCATCTTAAAAAAAACACGGAAATTTTGAGCGAAAAATGCCTTGCCAAGAGAAGGTGCGAGTGGTATCATACTGCCAACAACTGAAATGCATCTCTTATCAAGAGCGACGGAGGGATCTGGCCCTATGAAGTCCGGCAACCGCGGTAAAGCAGCGGTGCCAAATCCAGCAGGTGTGACCTGAAAGATGAGGATAGTTTATATGATTTATCAAACCTTTCCTCTGATGATTTCGGGAAAGGTTTTTATTTTACTTACTTTAGGAGGTTCTTTATGGACAGAAACAGACAGGGAAAATGGCTTTTTACTTCAGAATCCGTAACGGAGGGACACCCGGATAAGATCTGTGACCAGATCTCCGACGCTGTGCTCGACGCGATCATTGCAGACGACCCGATGGCGCGTGTTGCCTGCGAGACCACATGTACCACAGGTATGGTCTTTGTTATGGGTGAGATTACGACAAGTGCTTATGTAGATATTCCGGCGATCGTTCGTGATACCGTTAAGGAGATCGGCTATGACGGAAGTGATTCCGGATTTGACTATAAGACATGCGCGATCCTGACTTCGATCGACGAGCAGTCTCCGGATATTGCCCAGGGCGTTAACTGCTCCCTGGAAAAGAGAAATCATACAGATGAGAGCGAACTCGATACAGGTGCAGGCGATCAGGGCATGATGTTCGGTTATGCAAATAACGATACCGAAGAGCTGATGCCGCTTCCGATCTCTCTGGCGCATAAACTGACAAGTCGTCTGACCCAGGTCAGAAAAGAAGGTCTTGTCGATTTTCTCCGTCCGGACGGAAAGAGCCAGGTAACGATCGAGTATGACGGAAGAACGCCAAAGAGGATCGAGGCTGTCGTTATCTCCACTCAGCACAAGGATTCCGTTTCTCATGAAGAACTTGCTTCCAAGGTAAAAGAACTGGTCATTCTTCCGGTTCTTCCGAAAGATCTTGTCGATGAGAACACCAAGATCTTCATCAACCCGACAGGTCGTTTCGTAGTCGGCGGACCTCAGGGTGACAGCGGCCTTACGGGAAGAAAGATCATTGTTGATACATACGGCGGATATGCTCGTCACGGCGGCGGAGCTTTCTCCGGTAAAGACCCGACGAAGGTAGACCGTTCCGCGGCTTATGCTGCCCGCTACATCGCGAAGAATATTGTTGCTGCGGGTATCGCAGATGAGTGTGAGATCCAGTTCGCATACGCGATCGGTGTAGCACGCCCGGTATCTGTCATGGTAGATACATTCGGTTCCGGAAAGATTTCCGATGAGAGAATCACCGAGATCGTCAACGAAGTATTCGACCTTCGTCCGGCAGCGATCATTCGCGATCTGGATCTGCGCCGCCCGATCTATAAGGCAACGGCAGCATATGGCCACTTCGGAAGAAATGACGCAGGCTTCCCGTGGGAGAAGACAGATAAGGCAGAGATCCTTAAGGCAAAGGCAGGCCTTTAAGGTCGGACCGTAACCACTCTTTTGGAGTTATACATGGAAGGAATGTGTCTGGATCATTTTGTAACGAATGAACTGATGCGTTCATTCGAGCGGATCCTCGGCAAAAACGGTCACACGTTTTTGCCGATGTCGTTATGGAAAGAAGAAGGCGAGAAGATTCTGAAAAACGCCTGGTTTTCCACGGATTTCCGTTCGCCCTGCTTCTTCTGTTCATATAAAAACAAACCGGAGTGCCTCGAATACAGAAAGACCTTCGTCCAGAGCATCGTTCCGAACTGGTTTCAGGAACAGATGGATGCGGAAATCCTTTCTCTTTGCTCCTGGGATGAAAAAGAATCCAAACTGCATTTTTACAAGAAGTTCGATCGGGCGGTCAAATCCGGAAAAGAGATCTGGGTGGCTGATGACCGCGCGATCAGGGCGGAAGCGACCATCGCCCGACGTTTGAAAAAAACGGTAAAAGACAGGTCCGTCAATGAGCCGATCCTGGAAAAAGCCCTGCGGTGGACGCAGGTCGGGGAAGAGTTCAAGCTTTCGAAAGAACAGGAAGAGGTCGTCCGGACAGCGCTCAGTAAGAACTTCGTCATCGTAGACGGCGGTC
This sequence comes from uncultured Clostridia bacterium, assembly GCA_905235455.1. Classification (GTDB taxonomy): domain Bacteria; phylum Bacillota; class Clostridia; order Saccharofermentanales; family Saccharofermentanaceae; genus Scatonaster. The sequence goes on along the minus strand of CAJOLL010000009.1, from coordinate 14,096 downwards.
CGGGTACAGGCAAGACGACGATCCTTCGTGTCATCTATCAGTACTATCTCAACATCCATAGCGACCATGTCTTCTGCTGTGCACCGACAGGAAAAGCGGCGAAGCGGATGGGAGATGTGACAAATGCTCCCGCGCAGACGCTTCACCGCCTTCTCGGGGCGACCTATGACGAAGATTCGGACGAGAGTTATTTCTACTACACGAAGAATAATCATCACCCGGGAAAAGTATTTCTCATCGACGAAGCAAGTATGATCGATTGCGTGATCTTTTCGCAGTTCCTCGAAGCGGTCGATGAGGACGTGGTGATCGTTCTGGTCGGCGATTCTCATCAGTTGCCTTCGGTAGGTTCCGGGCGTGTCCTTGCCGATCTGATCGGTTCGGGAAAGGTCCCCGTGTGTACGTTGGTCGAAAACTTCCGTCAGGTTAGAAGCAGCATGATCGTGAAGAATGCGTCGAACATTCTTCACGGGAAAGAGATGGAGTTTCCGCAGGATGTATCGGATATTCATTTTGTCCAAGCCAGACAAAACGAGATCCTCGACTATGTCGCCGAGTGGATCCGAAAGAACAACCCGGACTGTCATATTGATGCCTGGCGCGATATGGCGATCCTGTGTCCGAGAAGAAACGGTCCGGTCAGTACCGATTCCATTAACGAGATGATGCAGAAACTGATGTCGAACCGACGGGGCAGCCGTCCGTCCGCGATCCGTATCCGGGAGGGCGTAACGAGATATTTCTCGAAAGAAGACCGTGTCATCCAGGTCAAAAACGACTACCGTCTTTTGTGTAAAGATAGCGACGGATCGGAAGGCGAAGGCGTTTTTAACGGAGACATCGGATTCGTAAGAGAGATCATGCCCGCTTCGGAGTTTCCGCTGGACATCCTTTTCGATGACGGTAGAAGAGCGTCTTATCCGGTGGAAAGACTAATGGATCTGGAACTTGCATATGCGCTTACGGTGCACAAAGCACAGGGCGGGGAGTGGAAGAAGGTCCTTTTGGTACTTCCTTCGGAGAGAGGACCGATCTTTAACCGGAACCTTCTTTACACGGCGGTGACCCGTGCCAAGAATGAACTGTGGATCGTGGGAGACCGAAAGACGATTTCTTTCATGATCTCATCCCAATATTCAGAAACAAGAAGAACTGCGCTGAAGATCTTCCTTGAAGGTCAGAAAGAATCCTAATCATATCCGAATCTCATAGTGCGCCGATATTTCCTTTGCGGGAGGCTTTCTATGATCAACAAAACGCTTCGGAACGCAGCTAGCAAATGTCAAAGGGCCGACACGGCCGAGCTTTCTATGATAAACAAAACGCTTCGGAACGCAGCCAATGCCGCGCTTTCATTTCTTTTTCCGGAAGTATGCATCAATTGCGGGCGCGTGCTGGTCGAGCGCGATAACTGCGGGAAAAGAACCAGGGAACTTCAGATCTGTACGTCCTGCCTTTGCAAACTTCCCGTGCGTGTGGAAAATGAGCGGTGGTTCCCGTGCCTTTCCGAACCCTATGAGGAGGATCCGATTCCCGATTTCTCCGTGTGGGCGCTTTTTCATTATGAAATGCCGGTGACGCTTCTGGTCAAGAGACTCAAATTCTTTTCCGAGATATACTGCGGGCAGCTCCTGGCGGACCTGATGGGTCGGGAGTTTCCGAAAAACACTCCCGTGAAGTGGGATGCGGTCGTTCCGGTTCCCCTTTCGGAAAAACGTCTTCGAAAAAGAGGGTATAATCAGGCGGAAGTGCTGGCAAAAGGGATTTCGAATCATCTTCGGATACCTCTGTGTAACAATGTTATACGCAAGGTCAGACATACAAATCAGCAGAGCAGATACAAAGAACCGGAGGAAAGAAGAAAAAATGTGGAGGGTGCATATGCGATCGAGGAGAGCTGGGACATCACCGGATGGAATATCCTTCTGGTGGACGATATATTGACGACCGGTTCGACCCTTCATGAAGCGGCCAAAGTGCTTTTTGAAAACGGAGCGGCAACTGTCGTCGGAGTGGTGTGCGCCACGCATCGTGAAAACATAGAAAGTTGATATATTTCCGCCTCGGAATTGTTACAGTTTAGTAATTCCTTTCCGCTTCCCTTTTTGTAAGTATACTGGTATAATAAAGACAACCTAAAGCTGATGCTCATGTTTTTGAACCTTCATGACATAATCGGGAATCCGGTGTCGGTGCAGAGACGATCAAGCCTTACCGCTTCTTCGGAAGCGCTCCCGAGAGGAAGATCTTAGACTGCCGCAGGATACCCACCTGGCGATCGCTAGGTGTCAAAAGTGGGCGCGGTTTTGGGCTTTTATTTTCGACAAAACAGAACGGGAAGAAGAATGGGTCTTAGAAAAGATTCAAAACTGGTTACTGCGCGTGAGCCTGGCACGACAGGCTCGCTTTTGTTTATCATTTTTCACCATGTTTTTCAAGTTCTCACAGATCATGAGGCAAGACAGTTCCTGTTTCGGATCGGAGCCAATGCGGCCGCTCCCGAGCGATGTTGTGCTGTCTGTACCTGCGTGTCAGGGCAATAAGTATTGCTTTGGCACAGCATCCGGCTGTATTTGTGTCGGATGAGAATTCAATTTGATGAAATACCATGGAGGAAATCACATGAAGATTTATAATACGCTGACAAGAATGAAAGAAGAATTCGTCCCGATGGAAGAGGGCAAAGTCAAGCTCTACGCTTGCGGCCCGACGGTCTATAACTACTTCCACCTGGGAAATGCCCGCCCGTTCGTTACTTTTGATACACTGCGCCGCTACCTCGAATACAGAGGTTACGACGTTACGTTCTGCCAGAACTTTACTGACATCGACGACAAGATGATCAAGCGTGCCAATGAAGAGGGCACCACTGTAAAGGAGATCGCAGACAGATATATTGCCGAGTACTATAAGGACGCAGATGCGCTGGGTATCAAACGCCCGACCTTCCAGCCGAGAGCTACGGAAACGATGGATGAGATCATCGCGCTTATTTCCGACCTGATGGAAAAGGGCTATGCCTACATCATCGAGGGCGACGGCATTTACTTCGAAGTGCCGAAGTTTCAAGAGTACGGCAAGCTTTCCCACTATAACCTCGAGGACCTCGTAGCCGGTGCCGGCGAGCGTGGTGCTTCCTTCGAAGGAAAGAGAAATCCTGCCGATTTTGCGATCTGGAAGTTCAAAAAGGAAGGAGAACCTTTCTGGGATTCTCCGTGGGGCGAGGGCCGTCCGGGCTGGCATATCGAGTGCTCGGCCATGAACAGAAAATACCTCGGCAAGACGATCGATATCCACGGCGGCGGACAGGACCTTATTTTCCCGCACCATGAGAACGAGATCGCCCAGAGCGAGGCTGCAAACGGTTGCACGTTCGCGCACTACTGGATGCACAATGCGTTCGTAAATGTCGACAACGAGAAGATGAGTAAGTCTCTCGGTAACTTCTTTACGGTACGTGATATCGTCGAGAAGTTCCCGTACGAAGTCATCCGTTTCTTTATCCTTTCCGGACACTACAGAATGCCGATCAACTTCTCCGACGAACTTCTGAAGTCCGCGCAGAACGGGCTGGACCGTATTTCGACCGCAGTTGAAACATCTGACTTTATCTTGAACCATGAAGCAGAAGCCGGTCTTTCCGCAAATGCAGATGCGGAAAAAGAACTTGCCGACGCCGTTTCCGAAGCGAAGGATACTTTCATCACGAGAATGGACGATGACATGAATACCGCGGACGCGATCACGGCGATCTATGAACTGGTCCGCGTGCTGAATACGCACCTGAAGGCCAAGGATGTTTCCGCAGCTTCCATCAAGGCGGCATCCGACATGATCTGCGAGCTGATGGGCGTTCTCGGTCTTGAGATCCGTGAGATCCTTAATAAGGACAGCGGAATTCCGTCTGAAGTCATGGAGCTTGTCAACCAGCGCGCCGAAGCGAAGAAAAATAAGGATTTTGCCAAAGCGGATGCGATCCGCGACAGGGTCTCCGAGATGGGATATCAGATCAAGGACACCCCGCAAGGACCGCAGGTGACGAAGAAATGATGATCCCGATCCCGCCGGAGGATATTCGTGAGGTGCCGACTTCGGTACTGGCTTATGTCGGCGATGCCGTATACGAGCTTTACATCCGCATGCACATTGTCGCATGTTTCGGCGGGCAGTCCGGGGTACTGCACAAAAAGGCAGTCCGGTATGTCAGCGCACCTGCGCAGGCTCATGCGATCCGGGTGCTTCACGACGAGCTTTCCGAGGAAGAGCAGAATGTCTTCCGGAGAGGCAAGAACGGACATCAGGGAAGCATGGCCAAGAATGCAAGCCCGGCGGACTATAAATATGCGACAGGCTTAGAGACACTGATCGGGTATCTGTATCTGTCGGGCAAAGAAGAACGTATGGAAGAACTGATCCGAAGGATCATTGAGATACTTGAAGAAGGCGCATAAAGGAGATATCGATGAGACCTGGTATGCCGGGACCGAGAAGTCCGAGAGAAAACAGAAACGATTTCAAAAAGCCGATGGGACCGAAGATGAAAAGGAACCCGTCGGCGGAGCGTTTTTCGGACAGAAAAACGGAAAAGGAAGAAAAGACCCCGACAGACGACCGTATCGAAGGAAGGAATCCCGTGCTTGAAGCGATGCGCGCAGCTCGCACTTTCAATAAGATCTACGTGGCGGCAAAATCAGATAACGCGCGCCCGGATCCGACGATGGCCAGGATCATCAATATGGCAAAAGAACTTCATATCCCGATCATGGAAGTGCCGAAGGCAAGCCTGAACGATATGAGCCAGACCCATAACCATCAGGGCGTCATTGCCCAGGTCGCAAGCCACGAGTATGTCGAGATTGATGACATGCTCGAAAAGGCGGCGGAAAAGGGCGAAGCTCCGCTTCTTCTGATCCTCGATGAATTAAAGGATGCCTACAATCTCGGTTCGATCCTTCGTATTGCCGATGCGGCAGGCGTCACGGGCGTCATCATTCCGCAGCACAGATCGATCGGGCTGGACTCCATGGTGGCAAAAGCCTCCGCCGGTGCGATAGAGTATGTGCCTGTGGCCAGAGTCACGAACCTTTCCCGAACGATCCTGGAATTGAAGGATAAGGGCTTTTGGATCGCCGGAACCGATGCGGAAGGCACGAACGAGTATTTCGACGACGTCTGGGCCGGACCGATGGCGATCGTGATCGGATCGGAAGGGGAAGGTATGAGTAAGAACATTAAGGATAAGTGCGATTTTCTCCTGTCGATCCCGATGGCAGGGTCCGTCAACAGCCTCAATGCTGCGGTGGCGGCGGGAATCGTTGTTTTCGAGGCGGTCAAACAGAGAAGAAAGGACGGCTGAAAATGGAGTTTTTTTCGGGAAAACTGCACATGCATTCTCGGATCCGGTGCTTTTCGGTCATGCTCGTGCTGTGCGTTTTTGCGGGGATGCTTACTTCCTGTTCCGGAAAAGGCTTTAGGAAAAGCACGATCGATGTGCCGGAAATGGCGCGCATCGTCGCCGACTCTTTAGACGACATTTCGCTGACGGAATCTCTTTTTGAAATGATCCCGGATGAACAGAAGGACGGCATGACGTTTTCGGAGTATTACGAATATATCAGTGTGCTTTCGAGAATGATCCCCAATCAGGGAAGGGTGCTTACATTTGAGGTCGTGGAAGGAGCGGAAAAACAGCGGCTCCTTCAGACGATGCTTTCCAATGATCCGGAAGAATATTCCGATCTGATCATGAGCTGTATTCCGATTAAACTTACAACGACGGGAGTGAGAAGCAGCGGAACTCCGATCTATTTCTATCTGCAGACAAAACCGGACGGGACCGTATACCTTAACCGCACCTGGGCGAGAAGCTGTATGAATCTTTATGCGTTTTCGGTCCACTATTTTGAAGCCTATACCAATGAAAACCTGACGGACGTCATCTCGCTCATCCCATATACGGAAACAGCGGAGGTGCTTCCCGAATCGGAGGATATCCTGCGCGAAAAGGGAAAGGAAATGATCCGGTTCTACACGCATAACGTCAAGTCCGACGAAAGCGATTATGAGATGATCTCCATTGATGCATCCAATCTTTTGTTTTTGCAGCCGGAAGTGTATGACAATTACCTTCGCGTAAGTTCGAGACAGGTGCGATTCAGAAGTGATTCCCAAAACGTCATCTCCGTCGTAGATCCGATCGAGACTGAACTGAAGACGGCGGATCTGTATCTTTACTACAACAACAGAAGAACCGTCCGTATCGGGGATCATGCGGCACCGCTTCAGCTCAATTCGATCTTCGGAGATCCGCTGACGGTCTCCTGCGGTCCGGTGCTGGTTCCTGCGGAAAACATGGAGGATGGGCTTCGCAATATCCTGATCCGCTATAAGGGCTTCTCTATTACGGTCTATGGCGTTTACCACGGAGAAGACGACTGGACCGGAACTCTCGTGCATTTCGATATCTATTCTTCGAAAAAGGCCGGCATCGGAAGCGATATGAGCCTCAATGATTCTTCCTGGGACGTGCTTTCCCGGTATCCGTTTGCAGATCAGATGGGCTATGAATTGAAGGTTTCGGTAGACGGAGAGAGCTATGCACTTAAGATCGAATTCGATAAGGAAAACAAAAACGAAGACGGGAGCATCCCGATCAGTGCCATGAGCCTGAAACAGGAATGATTCGGAGAGACTTCTCGGTAGGAAATCTCAAAAATATGGTATGATAATAAAAGTGAATTTAAGAGGGTAATATTATGAAAAAGATACTTATCATTGAAGACAATACCGAGATTAACCACCTGATCGCCGATGCTTTGAAAAAAGCAGGCTATGAGACAAAGCAGGCTTTCTCCGGAACGGAAGCACTGCTTTATTATGAAAAAGAAGATTACGATCTGGTCCTTATGGACATGATGCTGCCGGGTCTTTGCGGAGATGAGCTTTTCCCGAAGATGAAGGCGATCAAGGATACGCCGGTCATTGTCGTTTCCGCCAAGGACGAGATGGATACCAAGGTAGAGATGCTGACATCCGGTGCCGAGGACTATATCACGAAGCCGTTTGAGATCCCGGAGCTTCTCGCGAGAGTTGCCGTACAGATCCGCCGCGTTTCCCAAAAGAGCGGGGAGGCGACCGGAGGACAGCTCAACTATAAGGAGCTGACACTCGACGAGACATCTTTCACGGTCATGGTCGACGATAATGAAGTCCAACTGACCAAAAGAGAATTCCAGATCCTGGCCCTTCTGGTTTCGCACCCGAAGCGTGTTTTCACGAAACAGGATATCTATGACTGTGCATGGAACGAGATCTATATCGGTGAAGACAAGACGATCAATGTGCATATCAGCAATATAAGAAAGAAAATAAAAGAGTTTACGGATACTGAATTCATTGAAACGGTATGGGGCATCGGATACAAACTTGCGAAATAAGGAGCGTGTTTCCGCATGGGTATTATTCTTCAAACTGATGAGATCACGAAAGCGTATGGCGGTACTCTTGCCGTCAACAAGGTCTCCATTCATGTGGAGCGGGGAGAGGTCTACGGATTGATCGGCAGAAATGGTGCCGGTAAGACGACACTTCTTAAGATGATCGCCAATCTGGCCACTCCGACTTCGGGTACCTATGCGATCTATGACGCGAACGGACAACAGTCTTCTGCCATGAGATCGAAGATCGGTGTACTGATCGAGGATCCGGGCGTATTCCAGAACCTTAATGCTTTTCAGAATCTCAAGGCAAAAGCGATCGCGGCGGGAATCAATAACGACAGATACTTGAACGATCTTTTGGCTTTTGTAGGTCTTTACGGCGTCGGCAAAAAGCCTGTGAAGAACTTTTCTTTAGGTATGCGCCAGCGCCTGGGCATCGCGATCGCAATGGTTAACGAGCCGGAGCTCCTGCTTTTGGACGAACCGATCAACGGACTCGATCCGCAGGGTATCGCGGAAGTAAGAAACCTGATCCAGAGACTTTGTGTCGAAAAGCACATCTCCATCGTCATCTCCAGTCATATCCTCGAAGAACTCTCGAAGGTGGCCGACCGTTACGGCATCATTCATAACGGTGTCCTTATGGCAGAAGCCACAAATGAAGAGCTTTTGACTCGCTGCCGGCCGCGCCTTTATCTAAAAACTTCGGATAATAATGCGGCGCAGACTGTCTTAAGAGAAATGGGCATCAACGATTTCTCCGTTCTTTCCGATCATATTGAGGTCCGCGAACGCGCGACAGAGGGTGGCGCGATCTCGATGGCCCTTGCTCAGAAAGGTATCCAGACTCTGGAGATGCGGACGGAAGGACAGTCTGTTGAAGATTACTATTTTAATCTGACAGGAGGTGCCGCTTATGTTTAATATTTTCCGCATGCATATGTACCGCGCTTCAAAAGCGGTTTCCACATATGTTATCCTCGGCATTCTTTTTGTATCGCTGTTTTTGACCCTCGGTCTTCTCATCATCGCTTATGATAATCCGCTTATGGGTATGGTTTCCGTGACCATGAGCGAATCCGGTCTTTCGATCAGTCGCTTAACGCCGTCGGTCGTGCATCTGTTTTATATTCAGTCATCCAATACCTATCTGATCCTCGTGACGATTTTTTCCGTGATCTTTACAAACTGCGACTTTACCAAGGGCTTTGCCAAGAATACCTATTCAATGTTTGAGAGCAGAAGAACTCTGGTCTTTTCCAAATGGCTGGCGCTCGTGACATGCATCACTGCCAGCTACATAGTTTATTCTTTTGCCGGTCTCGGGCTTTCCGCGGCATGCGTCAGAGCTTTTAAATCGGCGAAATGGGGCGATTACGCAGTAGGGTTCTTTGTGGTCTACCTTTGCCTGATCTCGCTGGTAACGATGGTATTCTGGATCACATCATTATTTAAGAGTCCGGCCGGCGGTATGGTCATCGGTATCCTGATCTCTTCCGGAACGTTCACATTGATTGAGGTCTTGTTCGCCGGCTTGTTTGCCAGAATCACGCATCTGGACATTAACCTTGCCGATTATTTTTTGGACTATGCCTTTATGAGTTATCACGGGAGTATGGGAACTGTCGCGACGATCCGTACGATCTTAGTAGCCCTGGTATATCTGGCTCTGGCGCTGACAATGTCGGTATTCCTTTCCGACAGGAAGGATGTCAACGTCTGACTTCTTAACTTTTTCTTAACCTTTTCTTTTGGAATACTAAACTTCTCCTTGGCGATTGATTAGGATTTGTTTTCTACAATGAATTCGTAAACACAAGGAGGAGACAACAATGGATTACATTCTGACAACCAATGAATTGACCAAACAGTATGGGTCGTACAAAGCTTCCAATGAAGTATCCATTCACGTTCAGCGTGGTGCGATCTATGGTCTGATCGGCAGAAACGGTGCCGGTAAAACAACATTGATGAAAATGATCGGCGGACTTTCCCGCCCGACTTCCGGATCTTATGAGATCCACGGCAAGAACGGAGAAACGACAGAGCAGATGATGTCGAAGGTCGGTGTCCTGATCGAAGCTCCCGGACTTTATCCGAATATGACGGCGATGCAGAACCTGACCACAAAAGCGATCGCGCTCGGCATCAAAGATAAGAACTACCTCATGGGACTTCTCGAGGAAGTCGGACTTGCCGATACAGGTAAGAAGAAAGCAAAGCAGTTCTCCCTCGGTATGAAGCAGCGTCTCGGCATAGCGATGGCTCTTGTCAATAAACCGGAGCTTCTGATCCTCGACGAACCGATCAACGGTCTTGACCCGCAGGGTATCGCGGAAATGAGAAACATTCTCCATCACCTCTGCAATGACCGCGGAATCACGATCCTGATCTCCAGCCATATCCTCGATGAACTCTCGAAGGTAGCTACCCAGTACGGTATTATCCACGAAGGTAAGCTTCTTGAAGAAGAGAGCAAGGAAGAACTCTTCAGCAAGTGCTGCGAAAGACTCGAACTTAAGACCAGCGATATCAATAAGACTCTTGAGATCCTCAACACTATGGGATTTTCCAAGATCGAAGTCAAAGATGATGCGATTAATATCTATGAGCGTCTCAATGAGAGCGGTGCGATCACGGTAGCGCTGGCAAAAGAAAATGTCCAGACCAATGCAATCGCCTTAAAAACAGAGGCACTTGAAGACTACTACTTCCAGCTGACAGGAGGAAAAGAAAATGTTTAATCTGATCAAAATGAACCTGTACCGTATGAGCCGTGCGGTATCGACATGGGTAATTGCTATAGTGACGGTTTGCTTCGCAATATTGCAGTTCTTCTCTCTGAAACTGATCTTTGATGATCCTTTTAATATGTTTGACGGAAACGGCGCAGCCATGATGTCGATTGACAAGATCAGCGGAGTCAATGCAGTAACCACATTCCTCCAGAACTCCAATGTCCTAGTCATCCTGGCGGTATTTATAGTGCTTTTCACAAATGCGGAACACAAGTGTGGTTTTGATAAGAACCTGATCGGTCTTTCCAAACAAAGATGGAAGCAGACACTTGCAAGATGGATCTCTGCAGTAATCGGTATGACAGCGTTCATTATTATCGGCTATGGCGTAATGCTCGGACTGACTGCACTTTTCGTCGACGCTTTCACAATGGGAAGTGTAACGGCTATGCTTAAGTCCCTTGGTCTTATGTACTTTGGCGCAGTTGCCTTCTCTGCAATCTTCTTCTTCTTTACGACGCTCTTTAACAACTCTGTCGGCGGTGTCGTATCTTCTCTGATCATCTCTCTCGGTATCTTCGCTCTTATCGAGACGCTCCTCGACATGGCAGTAAAGAAGATCTTCTCCAGCCCGAAGGTCCTTCCGACAGAAATCTTCTATGACAGTGTTTATATGAATTTTGCTCACACAGATGCAAACACGAAAGCGATCTTGATCTTTGTCGGCATCAGTGTGGCCTATATCGCACTCTCCCTTTTTGGAAGCATGATGCTTCAGCAGAAGCGAGATGTGAAATAACATAGCAGGATCTGACCTATAATAATACCCTCTTAACTGGAAAATAGAACACACTCCTCCTTGGGACAGTGTTCTATTTTCTTTCCTGAGGGAATGCTTTATAATAAACAGGATGGTTAGAACTACGGAGGTTTGAGTTGGAATACTTATTGGAAACCGATAATATCACGAAAAGATACGGGTCACTCGTTGCCGTTGATCACGTTTCGATCCGTCTGAAACAGGGCGAGATTTACGGCCTGATCGGAAGAAACGGTGCCGGTAAAACGACGCTCCTTAAGATGCTGTCCGGTCTTGCCAAGCCGACCGAAGGGAGCTTTACGATCTTCGGCGAAAGTGAAGAGAAGACCTCCCGCATGCGTGACCGCGTCGGTGTTCTTATCGAGACCCCCGGTCTTTATCCGAACTTAAACGCCATGGCGAATATGAAGCTCATGGCCATGGTCCTGGGCGAAAACGATGAATCCTATCTTCAGGAGTTGCTCGAGGCCGTCGGTCTTGGCGGTGTCGGAAAGCGTAAAGTCAAGGCGTACTCCATGGGTATGAAGCAACGCCTCGGCATTGCCATGAGTCTTGTCGGGCACCCGGATATCCTTCTTTTGGACGAACCGATCAACGGACTGGATCCGCAGGGTATTGTGGAAGTCCGTGAGCTGATCAGCCGGCTCAACAAAGAAAGAAACATCACGATCCTTATTTCTTCACATATTCTGGAAGAACTCTCCAAGATCGTTACGAGATACGGAATCATCCATAACGGCAGGATCATCGACCAGTTTTCGCAGGCCGATCTCCTCCGGCGCTGCCAGGAGAGGATCGAGATCCGTCCGAGTGACACGGCGAAGGCAGTCACGATCATTGAAAAGATGGGCATTTCTGACTTTAAGGTCGTAGATAACAGCGTCATTCAGATCTTCGAAAGACTCGAAGACAGCGGAGAGATCGTGCTGGAACTTGCCAAAAATAATATTAAGACTCTGAATATTGCCGTAAAGAACGAGAACCTCGAGGACTACTTCCTTTCGGTCACCGGCGGCGCAAGCGAGAGGTAAGGAGAAGCAACCATGATTTTCTGGGGTATCATTTCAACCGCTGTCGCGCTGGCACTTCTGGTCGCTCTTGTCCATTACCGGTTACAAATCAGAAAGAACTGCCAGCAGCTCGAAGTCATGCAGAATCATACGACGAACCAGCGGCTTACCGCGGAAGTGCCGTATAAGGAAATCAGCGAGATGGTCTCTCGCATGAACGATATCTGTAATAAATATCAGGAAGAGAAGATTGCTATTGAAAGAAACGAAAATAATCTTAAAGAAGCGATCGCGAATCTTTCTCATGACATCAGAACTCCTCTGACGTCTCTGGACGGGTATGTCCAGCTTTTGGTCATGACGGATTCCCAAGAGGAAAAAGAGCATTATCTTCAGATTATCAAGAACCGTATCTCCAGCCTGAAGGAGCTGTTGGAAGAATTGTTTACCTACACGAAGATGCAGGATCAGAGCTATGAACTGGCGGTCGTTCCTATGGACGGAAGACAGTGCATCTGCGAGACGGTCCTATCTTTCTACGAAGATTTCGAGACCAGAGGCCTGACTCCAGAGGTGTCTTTCTGTGATGAGGAACTGCCGATCGTGGCCAATGAAGTGGCGCTCTGCCGAGTCATACAGAATCTGGTGAAAAATGCGCTGGTTCATGGGCAGAACCGTCTGGGTATGACGCTCGAAAAAAAGGACGGGAAACTGCACTTTACTTGTTTTAACGACAAAAAGCCGGCTGAGGTGATCGATGTCGATCAGATCTTCGACCGTTTCTATAAGGGGGATAAGGCGAGGACCTCCACGTCTACGGGCCTTGGGCTTGCGATCGCCAAGGGCCTTATCGAGCGAATGAAAGGTACGATTACCGCAGAGGTGAAAGATGAACTGTTCATTATTGAGATCCTGCTTCCGCTCGCGGGAAAGACTGTTTCCGAAAAAGAACGAAATGTTGCAAAAGACCATTGACAAGATGGTATTCAAGGACTAAAATACATCATGCTGTGCAAGCGGCAATGATTATTTGCGCCCGTAGCTCAACTGGATAGAGTGTCTGACTACGGATCAGAAGGTTGTGGATTCGATCTCTGCCGGGCGCGCCAGATGAAAGAGAACTGCCTGAAAATGGCGGTTCTTTTTTGTTTCTCAGCCCGGACAGTGCTTTTCGCAAGGTGTGTTATCGACGCTTGGAAAATATGATTGAATTACTTGAAAGTCTGTGATAAAATACCTTTCCGTGTAACTAGACTTATAGTATATTATGGAGGAAATAGATATGGCATCTGTTGAGAAGAAGGATAACAATATCGTCGTTATCTCATTGGAAGCATCCCCGGAAGAATTTAAAGACGCACTTACAAAGTCCTTTAACAAAAATAAGAATCGTTTTCAGATCCCAGGTTTCCGTAAGGGTAAGGCACCGCTGAAGCTCGTTAAGCAGTACTATGGTGAGGGCGTTCTTTATGATGATGCAATCGATTTCATCGTAAACCCGGCATACGCTGCTGCAGTTAAGGAGAATAACCTTCAGGTCGTATCCCGTCCGGAACTTGACGTTCAGGAGATCGGTGAAGATAAGGGCATGAAGTACACTATTTCCGTAACCGTTAAGCCGGAAGTAGAACTTGGAAAATACGAGGGTGTAGAAGCTGAATACCGCTTTATCGCTCCTTCCGACGAGACAGTAGATGCTGAGCTGAAGCGCCAGCAGGACAGAAACGGCCGTATGGTTCCGGTTGAAGGCCGCGGCGTGGAAGATGGCGATACAGTAACGATCGACTTTGAAGGTTTTGTAGACGGCGTTGCTTTTGAAGGTGGAAAGGCTGAGGGTCACGATCTGAAGATCGGTTCCAACTCCTTCATCCCGGGCTTCGAAGAGCAGCTCATCGGACACAACATTGACGAAGAGTTCCCGATCACGGTTACTTTCCCGGAAGATTATCACGCTGAAAACCTCAAGGGTAAGGAAGCTACTTTCCAGATCAAGCTTCATGCGATCAAGGTCAAGGAACTTCCGGAGCTCGACGATGATTTCGCAAAAGACGTTTCCGAGTTTGATACTCTTGAAGAGTACAAGGCTGAC
>CAJOLL010000008.1 GCA_905235455.1 uncultured Clostridia bacterium | reverse complement strand
GTCTTATCCGTATTTGTACGTGGATACGATGCTTCAGCATTCACGTTTTTTCTCCGAAGTTAAAAAACAGCGTGAATGCTATATGAGGAACTGTCACGCAAAAAGGGAATAAACCATACTATTATCATGTCAGCAAGGAGACCGGAAAACAGGAGTATATGTTGAACGATACACCATTTTTGGCGGGTCGTTCAAGTATTGTGGAAAATGCCGGGCGGAGTCTAGAAGGCTCCGTCCTTTTTTACGCCATAGTCTTTGAGGAGAGTTCAGGAAAAGTATGGTCTGAAACATGACTATCCGCGTTGCCCCCAAAAAGTGCTTTTCTAAACCCATCGAAAAGATATATGCCCAAGACGGCATTATATCCGACAGCGGCTACGGTGGCTGAAACGCTTAAAGAAACCTCTAAAATTCGATTTTGCTACTGAACCAGAGGATAAACGAGTCACGATCCGCAAACGCGTTTTTTTGCCCGGCTCGGTCTTTCCGGACTTTCTTCGTCCAGTTTAAGGAACTCTTTTTTGTCGACGACGGATTTTCCGACCCATTTCTTCTTATACCAGTAGAACATGACGATCAGACCGCGGATGCACTCGTCCGTGGCCGTTCCGAGGAAGATCCCGGCGACACCCACGCCCATCTGGACGCCGACGGCGTATCCGGTCGTAAGGCCTAAGCCCCAGTTACAGAGGATACCCATAAGCAACGGGAACATATATGCGCCGGCGGCTTTAAGACTGCAGACGAACGTCATATTCAGGCAGCGTCCGATTTCGACGAATATATCCACGAGCATGATCGTCTGCCCCAGGGCAATGACGTTTTGGTTACTTGTAAACAGCTGAAGTGTATATCGGCATAAAATGGCGTTGATCGATGCGAGTGCGACCGTGATCGGCATGGAGGTGCGAAGGGTCTTAAACACTCGTTTATATGCTTCGTCGGATTTGCCGGCACCGACAAGATGTCCCGTGATGATCTGCGTTGACATGGCGCAGGCATTCGAGAAAATCATAGCAAAAGAGATCAGCGTATTGCAGTAGGCTCTCGCATTTACTGCATCGTTGCCCATTCCGTTAACAAAGGAGAGAAGAGTAGTCTGATAAAGGTTGTAAGTAAGGTTTTCACCTGCCGTCGGAAGCCCGATCCTGATCATTTTCATGAGGAGCTTTTTTGGGAAAGGTCTCAGATAACGGATCGAGATCCGGCCGATTCTGCTGGCATAGAAGAAAAACAGAAGTGCGACGACGGCGATGATTCTTGCAATCACGGTCGAGATCGCAACGCCTTCAACACCCATATTCAGAAAGGACAAAGGTCCGTAAAGAAAGAGGTAATTGCCGATGATGTTGATAATGTTGATTGCGAAAGTGACACGCATACCGATCTTGGTATGACCATTACACCTTACGATCTGAAGCATGACATTAAAAACTGCCGTCACAAATCCGCCGCCGCCGACGATATAAAGATACATCATAGAGTAGTGACGCATCTGGGGAGAAACGCGTAGAAAATTCATGATCAAAGGATTTGCCAGGCAGAAAGCTCCGCTGAGGACAATACCGAAAACGAGGTTGACCACGAAGGAGAGCGTATAGATCATGTTCATCTTGTCGTATTTTTTAGCGCCGAGATACTGCGCGACGACTACGGTCGTGGCTGTAGCGATGACGTTAAAGAAAATGTTCATCATGAACAGAATGTTGTTGGCATTACCGACCGCTCCGACTGCGAACTCGTCGTAGTGGCTGAGCATGAGCGTATCCACGTTGTTGAGCATCGTGTTCAGAAACAGCTCAAGAAACATAGGTCCCGCCAGAATCATCAGTGGTGTGTTTTCATTAATGGCAACAGAATTATTCTTACTCATTCAACATCCCCCGGTGCTTTTTGAAAAGCAACGTGATTTCACGAATACTAATATTACTACTAAGAATGCGCATAAAATATCAAAATATGGCTGATAAGTTGCATTCTTTTTCCTTTTTGCGAAGGTTGCGGATATAGATCCTTCATCGGAAAAAGCACCGGTCGGCCGCCGGGGCGGTGAGGAATTCGTCATCATTTGTCGCGAAAAAGATCATCCGCGACCTGCGCGAACCTGTGAGGAATGATCAGTCAAAAGTGAACTGCTTAGAATAGTTTTCGTAGTATTTCTGATAATCCGGGGACTGCTTTTCTTTGATTCTGCCGAGATACTCATGTGTATCGAAGGATCCTGCCTCCATCTCGATGATCGCTACCGCAATATTGGAGCAGTGATCGGATACACGTTCGAAGTTGGTGGAAAGATCGTTGAAAACAAAGCCCTGTGTGATGGTACACTGGCCTTTTTGCAGTCTTTCAACGTGACGGAGTTTCATCTTATCGCACAGGTCATCGATGACTTCTTCAAGAGGTTCGACCTGCATGGCCAGAGCGGCATTTTGCTTTACAAAAGATTCCGTGGTCATGCGAAGGATCTCCTTAAGTGCCTTGATCATGACATTAAGCTCTTCGACGGCTTCGTCCGAGAAGCGGATCTGCTTCTGGTGGACTTCCTGGAAGCTCTGCGCAATATTCTGTGCGTGATCGGAGATCCTTTCGAAGTCGGAAAGCGTATGCAGGTAAAGCGATGCGGTGCGGCCCTGTGATTCGGTAAGTTCCTGTCCGGTAAGTCTTACGAGATAAGAACCAAGAGCATCTTCGTAGCGGTCGCCGACGTTTTCAAGTTCACATACCTGATAGAAGATGGATTCATTGTAGTGATTGAACAAGCTCAAAGAAGTGAGGATAGATTCTTCGGTTTTTGCGGCCATGTCACAGATCGTCAGACGGGTCTGCTCGATAGCAAGAGCCGGATGTGCAAGGAAACGTTCTTCAAGCCGGACGGCTTCTTTCTTTTCTTCCGGTTTTCCGGGAATGAATAAGGAAGCGACTGCTTCAAGTACATCGGTGAAAGGAGCCAGGATCAGAAGAATCGTGAAACGAAGGATTGTATTGACCAGCGCGAGTGACATCGGATTGACGATCATGTCCAGGAAAGAAAAGTGGAACATAGCGTCCGCGATATAGAAAACAGATGCACATACCATAACACCCATAAAGGAGGCAACGAGATAACTGACTGCCGTACGCTTACCGTCTGTGCTGGCGCCGAGAGCGGAAAGAAGGACCGGAACGGAAGCGCCGATCAAAATACCCATCAGAAGCGGAAGCGAGGAACCAAGTGTCATGACTCCGGTAAAGGAGAGCGCCTGGACGATACCTACGGCTGCCGAAGCGGACTGAAGGACAGAAGAGAAAAGAAGACCGACGAGGATACCAAGAAGCGGGAAAGTCATCGACGTGAGCATTTTCGTGAACCACGGCTGTTCGCCCAGACTGCTTACGGCACCGCTCATGGAACTCATACCGACCATAAGGACGCTGAAACCGAGCAAGATGTCTCCGACGTGACGGCGCTGCTGGTTTTTGCAGAACATTCTGAAGAAAATACCGGTCACGGCGATAATGCCGGTAAGTGTCGTTGTCGAGAAGATACTGCTGATCCCTTTAGGACCGTTCATGTAACTTAAGCAGACGACCCAGCCGGTGATACTGGTTCCGAAGATCGCGCCGAGGATAACGGGGATGGCCTGGCGGACCTTCATCATTTTCGAGTTAACAAAGCCGACGACCATAACGGAAGTAGCGGAAGAGGATTGGATCACGGCCGTGACTCCCGCGCCGAGAAGGATACCTCGGAAAGGAGTACCGGTAAGCCGAAAAAGGATCGGCTCAAGTTTACTGCCGGAAACACGCTTGAGGCCGTCACCCATCAGAGACATGCCGAATAGAAACAGTGCAACTCCGGTAAATAGGGTTGCAATCTCAGATATACTCATACTCTTACCTCCTCAAATTACAATTTAATGTGTCTATGTTAAATCCACGATCAGCCAAACGTTAAATATAGGTTAAATCAGGACCAAAAACTATTCAGTAGCAGGCCTGTGTATGATAAGATGACAATGAGGTGAAAGATGTGATCTATCTTCTTGAAGATGATGAAAGTATAAGAAAACTGGTCGTTTATGCCCTGAAAAGCCAGGGTTACGATACGGAAGGGTTTGAAAACCAGGAACAATTCTGGGCTGCAATGGCGAAAAAGACCCCTGAACTTATTCTGCTCGACATCATGCTTCCCGGCGAAGACGGGATCACGATCCTCAAGCGTATCCGTGCTGCTGTGGATACGACCGACATCCCCGTGATCATGCTCACTGCGAAAAATACCGAATATGACAGGGTCGAAGGTCTGGATGCGGGCGCCGACGACTATATTTCCAAGCCTTTCGGCATCATGGAACTGGCCGCCCGCGTACGTGCGGTCCTTCGACGAAAAGCGAAAGAGCCGACGCTTGCCGAGTACAATATCGGTCCGCTTTTTATCTGTCCGGATCGCCATGAGACACGAGTCAACGGGGAAGACATCGCACTTACCTATAAAGAATTCATGCTTCTTCGTATCCTGGTGGAAAACATGGGTATCGTCATGACAAGACAGACCCTTCTGGACAGGGTATGGGGACTGGGCTCGGAAAGAGAAAACAGAACTCTTGATGTACATATCAGAACACTTCGTGCAAAACTCGGACCGGCAGGACAATTGATCCATACCGTCCGAGGGATCGGCTATCGTTTAGTGGAGGAATAACATATGACTAAGACTATTTTCAGATATACGTTTGTAGCGGGTGTTTCTGTGCTGATCGTATGCGCACTTTTGTTCTTCGGCATGCAGTATACACAGACCAAAGACGATACATATAAGGCGCTTCGGCAGGAAGCCGTCTATGCGGAACAGGGCCTTTTGATGAACGGCGTTTCCTATCTGAAAACACTGGGGGATGCCAACCGTATCACATGGATCGATGCGGACGGAGAAGTGCTTTTCGATAATATGGGTACGATTTCAAACGAAAAGAACTGTTCGGAGGTTGAGACCGCTCTGGAAAAGGGGGAAGGAAAGGGAATCCGGAAATCCGAAGACAGCGGTGAATCGACACTGTACTATGCAAGAAGATGTCAGGACGGAACGGTCCTTCGCCTCGGCCGCCCGGTAAGAGCAGTGAGAGATGCTTTTATGGCGGTAAGACCTTTCGTATGGATCCTGGTCCTGGTACTTGTGATCTCCGGCATAATGGCTTTCCGTATCGCTAAGCAGATCGTTAATCCGATCAATGCACTCGATCTGGATCATCCGGAGGAGAATAAGTATCCGGAGCTGCGGCCTTTGATCGAGAAGATCGTTGAACAGAAGATAACGATCCAGGCGGAAGTTTCTTCGCGCGAGCAGATGCGAAGAGAGTTCTCGGCAAATGTCTCTCACGAGCTGAAGACTCCTCTGACTTCCATTTCCGGCTTTGCGGAACTGATGTCCGAAGGCGTCGTCACCGGCGATAAAGTACAGGAGTTTTCCCAAGACATCTACAAAGAATCCCAGCGTCTTATCGCGCTGATCGACGATATTATCAAGCTTTCCCGTCTGGATGAGGGCGCCGAGGAACCGAATTGGGAAAATGTCGATCTGTACGGTCTTTCCGGAGAAGTCCTCGACAGCTTACGGCCGGTTGCGAAGAAGCAGGGGATCGCTTTGAAACTGACCGGAAGTCCGATCTGCATAAATGGTGTCTATCAGCTTTTGAGCGAGATGGTCTTTAATCTTTGTGATAATGCGGTAAAATATAACACTCCGGGAGGCAGTGTTACCGTAGATGTTTCCGAGAAGGACGATGAAGTTTTCCTGTCGGTTGCCGACACAGGTATCGGTATTCCGCAGGAGCACCAGAAGAGGGTATTTGAAAGATTCTACCGCGTCGACAAGAGCCATTCGAAAGAGATCGGCGGAACGGGACTCGGCCTTTCGATCGTAAAGCACGGTGCCCAGCATCACGGTGCCAAAGTAAAACTGGAAAGTGAACCCGGTCTGGGAACGAAGATCACGCTTATCTTCAGAAAGAAAACAAACTGACCGGAACGCAAAGACAAAAGATCAAGTAGCTTTTTAAAGAGCAGAGATGCGTTGTGTCCGCCGAATCCGGCTGCAAGATCTCTTCAGAAATGCATGTTGTTGATCTGATCCTTCAAAAATATAACGATTTAATTGAAAAGTATTGTAAATCGCTCTAAGTGCCGTCAAACAATTGATTTCACTTCCCCGGCATGCTACTTTGAAGTCGTATTTCAGATTTGGAATCATGAAAAGACGCATACGAGGGACTTACTATGAAGATTTTATTTATCGGCGGAACCGGCACGATCAGCATGGCGATCACAAGACTTCTCGCAAAGCAGGGCCATGATCTTTACCTGCTCAACAGAGGAAACAGAAATGATGAGATTCCTTCCGGCGTGAAGACTATCATCACAGACATCAGCAATGAAGAAGAGACGGCAAAGAAACTGGAAGGCATGACCTTCGACTGCGTCGGCGAGTTTATCGGATTCGTTCCCGAGCAGCTTATGCGCGATTTCCGCCTTTTCAAAGACAAGACCAGACAGTTTATCTATATCAGCTCGGCCTCGGCTTATCAGAAGCCGCCGAAGGGCTATATGATCACGGAAGAGACACCGCTGGAGAATCCGTATTGGGAGTATTCCAGAAACAAAATCGCCTGTGAGAAACTTCTTATGGACCTCTATAGAAGCGAAGGCTTCCCGGTCACGATCGTGCGGCCGAGCCACACCTATGACGAGAGAAGCGTTCCGCTGGGCGTGCAAGGTAACGGCGGAAGCTGGCAGGTCGTAAAACGCATCAAAGAAGGAAAACCTGTCATTATCCATGGTGACGGCACGTCTCTTTGGACCATTACACATAACAGTGATTTTGCCAAGGCATACGTCGGCCTTATCGGCAATCCGAAGGCGATCGGTGAGGCTTTCCAGATCACGGCCGACGAGAGTGTGAGCTGGAATGAGATCTACGGCGCCATTGCAGAGGCTCTGGGTGTCGAACTGAAGCCCTATTATGTTTCCTCACGGACGCTCGTCGACATGAGTTCCTATGACTTCCTCGGAAGCCTCATCGGTGACAAATCCAATTCCGTCGTCTTCGATAATTCCAAGGTAAAAGCACTTGTCCCGGACTTTTGTGCTGAGATCTCCGCCAGAGAGGGTATCAAGATGACCGTGAAAAATGTGCTTGCTCATCCGGAATTGCAAAACGAGGACAAGGAATTCGACGAGTGGTGCGACCGCGTTATCAGCACCCTCGAAAATGCAAAGAAGGGATTCTGATTCGGGATTTTCCGCAAATTACATATCTCTCACTTTCCTGTCATTTGAGAGTCATAGTGGCATGCGAGAATAAGAATTGTCAGGGAGGCACGGACCCTTAACCCAAGCTAACCACCCGCACTGCCGGCCTTCCTGCAGGGGACACCACCCCATACTATCTTCTAATTTCATATCGTGGAAGCGGATCGGAAAGATCCGCTTCCACTCCCCCTCCTCTTTTACTATTTGACTTTTTGCGTAAGAGTTGACACAAGGCAGATTGTGTATTAATATCTCGAAAGCGCGCCTATTTTATGGTATTATCTCCTTAATATGATATAAAGGCGAGTTTGGACTATTCGAGGTACAAATGGAAAAGAATAAGACAGACAAAGTTAAGAAATCAGTAGACCTTCAGTGGGTCACCCACTCTGTGGTTGTTATCATTGCCGATATTCTGGTAGTCATTTTTTCGTATTTTGCTGCATTGTGGCTCCGCTTCGATATGCGTTTTCAGAGCATTCCGAGCGGTTATTTCCAGACATATCTGCGTATTATCCCGATCTGGTGTGCCATTACGATCGCCGTTTTCCTGATCTTTAAGCTGTATCACAGTATTTGGTCATATGTAAGTATCGATGAGACCTTTACTATGGTACAGGCGTACTGCGTTATTGCCATCTGCAATATCCTTGCCAAGTACATCTTGAAGATCGATATGCCGAGATCCTTCTATTTCTTTGGTATTTTCATTGCATTCGTGCTTCATGTGTTCGTCCGTTTTTCCTACAGACTCCTGCGTTACATCAGGAATCAGTTCAATAAGAGCGTGGAATACCGTGCAGGTAATGCGGAGAATGTCATGATCATCGGCGGCGGTTCAGCCGGCGGAGTTCTGCTTCGTGAGCTGAAAAACGATTCCCACCAGAACCAAAGACCCGTATGCATCATCGACGACAATCCGGGTAAGGTCGGTCGTGAACTTTACGGTGTACCGATCGTCGGCGGCCGTGATTTGATCATCGAGAAAGCTGCCGAGTATAATGTCGGCTCCATTATTTTCGCGATGCCGACGGCTTCCCCGAAAGACCGAAAAGAGATCCTGGATATCTGTAAGGAGACCGGTGCAAAAGTACGTGTGCTCCCGGGTGTGTACCAGCTGGCCAACGGCGAAGTCAGTGTTAACCGCCTCAAAGACGTAGAACTGATCGACCTTCTCGGCAGGGATCCGATCCAGATCAACAATGACGAAGTATTTGCCATGCTCAAAGGCAAGACCATCCTGGTCACCGGCGGCGGCGGATCCATCGGTTCCGAGCTTTGCCGTCAGATTGCGGCACATCAGCCGAAGCAGCTGATCATTTTTGATATCTATGAAAACGGTGCTTATGACATCCAGCAGGAACTTATCCGTAAGTACCACGAAAAGCTGAATCTTGTTACTCTGATCGGTTCTGTAAGAAATACGCACCGTATTGAGAGCGTCATGCAGAAATATAAGCCGAATATCGTGTTCCATGCAGCTGCCCACAAGCATGTACCGCTCATGGAAGACAGCCCGAACGAAGCGATCAAGAATAACGTTATGGGCACATATAAGACAGCCGTTGCCGCAGCTAATGCAGGAGTTGAGACCTTTGTCCTGATCTCCACGGACAAAGCCGTTAACCCGACAAACCTCATGGGTGCTTCCAAACGTATCTGTGAGATGGTCATCCAGATGATGAACAGAAGGACACCGGATACGAACTTCGTAGCCGTACGTTTCGGCAACGTTCTCGGCTCCAACGGGTCGGTCGTTCCGCTTTTCAGAAAACAGATCGAAGAGGGCGGTCCTGTCACGGTTACACATAAGGACATCATCCGTTACTTCATGACGATCCCTGAGGCAGTATCTCTGGTGCTTCAGGCTTCTCATTACGCAAAGGGCGGAGAGATCTTCGTTCTTGATATGGGTGATCCGGTCAAGATCGACGATATGGCCAGAAATCTCATCAAACTTTCCGGTCTTACGCCGGATGTTGATATTCCGATCGTTTACACCGGCCTGCGTCCGGGTGAGAAACTCTACGAAGAGAAACTCATGGACGAAGAGGGCATGCAGACGACCGATAACAAGCTCATTTTCATCGGAAAGCCGATCGAAATGGATGACGAATGGCTCAAAACGAAGATCGAAGAACTCGATCAGGACAGTCAGGAAGACGACGAGGATATCAAGAAGTACGTGCAGGAGATCGTTCCGACCTACAGACCGGGCACGAAGTGATCCTTTGTATTATCATAATCAGGTAAGGACGGGTGTCTCTGCCTTCGGGTGGAGGCACTATCCGTATTGACGCAGCAGCAAGGAGAAATACATGAGCAGGATCGTTTTCTTGGGAGACCTACACGGGAACATGGCGGCGACAGAGGCGATGGCGGAGACGCTGGAAAAGATCGCGCCGGACGAGGTCTGGTTTCTGGGCGATGCCGTCGGGAAAGGACCTTCCAACCGTGAGACCTGTGACTGGGTAAAAGAGAACTGCGACCACTTTCTTAAGGGCAATTGGGATGAGTGGATCATCGACAGTTATCTCAAACGAGAGAATAAACACAGCCGCTACGCTGAAGAAAACCGCTTCTTTTACGAGCAACTGGGTGAGGAACGTCTGATGTGGCTGAAATCCCTTCCCTACGAAGATGAGATCCTGATCAGCGGGATCCGATTCCGGCTCTTTCACGGACGCCCTGTTGACAACCTTTATCAAGGGTTCGATTCCGATGAATGGCTGAAGCAGGGGTTTTATTCTCAAGCGAAACAAATCAAATTTGACAGTTATATCTGCGCCGACAGCCACCGTCCGTATGTGAGATCACTGCATGACGGGTACGCCGTAAATACCGGAAGTGTCGGAAACAGCATCGGGATGCCGCGTGCCCATGCGCTTCTGGTCGAAGGCGACATGGGACAAAAAAAACTGTCCCCGATCTTTTTTTCGATTCTTTCTGTTCCCTACGATAATCAAAAAGCGGCAGATGTCGCTCTTTCGACCGAAGGACTTCCGCATGCGGATGCCTTTGCCAGGGAAGTAAGGACAGGTATCTATTCAAGATAATAAGGACATGTATATGACGATCAAGGAAGTATTGATGAAATTGAATACATCCGATTTTGACACCGTTTTGGCAGACCTTTACGGAGAGTCTTCCGTATCGGTTCAGAAGGAGCGCTTCAAGAAGGCGGCAGAAACCTTTCGTGATGCTTTTCCGGAGGCAGAAGAAAAAGATATCTCGATCTTCTCTGCGCCCGGCAGAACGGAGATCTGCGGCAATCACACGGATCACCAGCACGGAAGAGTACTCGCCGCGGCCGTGGATCTGGATGCGGTCGCGATCGTAGCTCTGAATGGCAAAAACGCGATCTGTCTTCAATCCGAAGGCTACCCTCGCATCGAAGTGGATCTTGGCGACATTTCTCCGAGAGAAGAAGAAAAGGGGACCACAGCTGCCCTGATCCGTGGTACGGCAGCGCAGTTTAAATGGCTCGGGACCTCCGTCGGGGGCTTTGATGCCTATGTGACATCCTCCGTTCTTTCCGGAAGCGGTCTTTCTTCCTCGGCTGCATTTGAAGTTATGATCGGGAAAGTGACTGATTGTCTGTTTAACGGCGGAAAGGCCGGAAACGAAGAGATCGCAAAGTTCGGACAGATTGCGGAGAATACGTATTTCGGAAAAGCCTGCGGGCTTATGGATCAGATGGTATCGGCGGTCGGAGGTCTCGTTGAGATCGACTTTCAGTATCCGTCATCACCAAAGATAGATGTTCATCAATGCAACCTGGATCGGTTCGGTTTTTCACTTGTCATTACCGATACAAAGGGAAGTCATGCCGACCTTTCGGAAGAGTATTCGGCGATCCCGAAGGAGATGAGAAGTGTGGCCCGTTTCTTTGGCAAGAACAATCTTCGGGATGTCGATGAAAAGGAGTTTTACGCCCGTATCAACAGTCTGAAAAGGGACCCCGGGATTACCGATCGCGCGATCCTTCGAAGTGCTCATTTTTTTGACGATGATGCCCGCGTCGGAAAAGAAGCAGAGGCTTTGGACAAAGAAGATATAAAGACGTTCCTGAATCTGGTCAATGAGTCGGGAAGATCTTCCGAGACGCTCCTTCAGAATCTTTTCAACCCGTCAAGTCCGAAAACACAGGATATTCCGCTGGCGCTCCTTCTGAGCAGAAAAGTACTGGGCAAAGAGGGTGCCTGCCGTGTGCACGGCGGCGGTTTTGCCGGGACGATCCAGGCATTCGTCCCGAAAGACAAAGTGCGCGAATATATAGAGACCCTCGAAGGTGCTTTTGGAAAAGGATCATGCCATATCCTTCAGATCCGTTCGACGGGTGCAGTTCAGCTCGTTTGATCAGGGTATTCTTTCTCGGTAATTCCGAAAAGAGCGAAGACATTTGTTCTTTACAGAGTAAAGATATACTCGGTATCCCAACAGAGGAGATGCGGATGATGACGCATATACACTCGATACTCGGGAACAAGTTTTTTGAGAAGAAGAGGGAGAGTGAACAGGTCCTCGCTCCGGTGATAACAGGAAACGATCAGAGAAGGCTTGTCCCGAAGAATGATATTTTCTCCGCCCTCTAATGCAAGGAGCTCATTTCCCTCGACATCCATCTTGATGAAATCTGCCCGAAGGTCGCGTAACAGTGTTACAAGAGATACGGCCGTAAGCTCCTCGCCCTTCCCGTCTTCTTCCGTTTCATGCACGCCGCGGCCTCTGTTTCTCGGCACAAAAGCGGTCCCGTCGTGATCTGAGATCAGAGACCGGATGCAGGAAACGGATACTTTGTCGTTTCCGCCGCAGGGATCTCCCTCCTGATCCTTCCCGAAAAGCGCCTGTACCGTTTCATTCAGCTTCCGAAAGTTCCGTTTGTCCGGTTCGACGGCCAGGATCCTGCTTATCTGCGGGTACAGTTTCGTGTATAAAGAGACCGTGTCTCCGTTATATGCGCCGAGGTCGATATAATGTGCAGGATCGGGAAGGAAAAGTATGGAGGTAATTTCCTCTAATGCCGATTCACAGGACCTTAACAACATATAGTCGCCCGTCAATTTATACTCGGTCACAAGGTCAAAAGTTTTTCTGGAAAGATCATCTTGTAAGAACCCGCGAACCGTCAAAAGCTCCTCTTTGTGTGCAGCATAAAAAGCGCTGTTGAAGATTTCTTTTCCATAGACGGGAACGTCCGGCGCGTAAACTTCGCATTCATTACGGATGCGGTCGATATTCGAAAGAACGTCAGGAAGCGAAGTGCCGAAACACACAAGGACGATCATGTCCGAAAAGCGCGTTTTGAGCGCTTCATAGGTCTCTACTTTGAATCCGCGGAAAGCGCGGTCACGTACGAAGGTGCTGCTCGCAAAGATGCCGAAAACGGGGATATTCCTTACGATCAGCTGATCGAGGATCTTATCGGCGCCGTTTCCCGTTCCATAAAGAACGACCGGTTTTCGGGCGGTCGTCAGGTATTGCCAAATATCGTTTTTTTCCCCGAAGCCTTTCATGTGCTTCCGTCGGAAATATACTGCTTATACTCGTTGCAGATGATGCTCCAGTCGAGTTCGAAGCGGGCCATATGCTTCTGGAAAGCGGCTCTTGCCGCAGTCGGATCCTTTTTCTTAATGGCATTTAAGATTGCTCTGTGATCGGAAACGATCTTAAGATCTTTCACGGAGTGCAGACTCAGGTTTCTGACCCGGTCGAAGTGCATGCTCATCAGGCTGACCATATAATAGCACTGCATTTTATTGCAGATGCTGTAGATCAGTTTATGGAACTCATTATCCAGAGCCAGAAGCTTGTCGGCGTCTTTGGAAAGATAGAACTCCTGAAGTTCCAGATTATCTTCCAGTTCGCGGAGGTCTTCTTCCTTGGCGAGCTCGCAGGCATCTTCAACAAGAGCCGTCTCGACGGTAATACGAAGGAATCTGGCTTCACGGATAAGATCAGAGTCGATCATGGAAACTCTGCAACCCTTCTGCGGGAGGATGTCCACGATCTTCGACTTGGAAAGTTCAAGGAATGCCTCGTGCACAGGGGTACGAGAGAGACCAAGCATCGTCGCGATCTCCTGCTCACCGATCATACTGCCCGGTTCGATATCCAGGCTGATAATGTTTGCACTGATCACGCGGAATGCGTATTCGCGGTTGGTCTCATTGACATTCTTAGGTGGAACATTCATACGGAAGAGCTCCTTGAAAATTAATACACAAGTAAATATACAATATTTTTGACTAGCATACAAGTTTTGAATTACTTAATCGAGGTACTTTTTCAGTGTTCTTCTTACGGCTCCGGTACCTTCGATCAGCTCGGAAAGATACTTTTCGATCTTTGGGGAAAGTCCACAGGCCACGAGATCCGCGCCAAAGACGGAAGCATTGCTCAAAAGGCCGTTCAAATGTCCTTCTGCGCTCGAAGGTTCACCGAAACGGACGTCTTTCAGCTGCTCTTGAAGCGAGGAAAGAAGCGGATCGGAACTCAGATCCATTTCTTCCCCATTATCGTCAATGCCAAAAAGATATCGCAACCATCCGGCCAGCGCCAATGGAATGTAAGTAAGAGAATCCACCGAAAGAGACGGGTCGGAAATGTATGATTTGATCGTTTCGCCGAAACGGATCGGCACTTTCAGACTCGTGTCGGTCGCGATACGCTGCGGCGCATCCGGGATAAACGGATTCGGCAGGCGCTCTTCGATGACTTCGGCGAGAAACTTTTCGGGATTTAAGATCTTTGGATCCGTGACTACCGGAAGTCCCTCGTTATAACCGATTTTTCGGATCAGGGAAACGAGTTCCGGATCTTTCATCTCATCAGAAATACGTGTGTACCCGAGGAGACATCCATATACGGCGAGTGCCGTGTGCAGCGGATTGAGGCAAGTCGTGACCTTCATTCTCTCTGCTTTGTTTACGGTATCTCTGTCGGTCATGTATACGCCGGCTTTTTCCAGCATCGGTCGGCCGTTCGGAAAAGCATCCTCCATGACCAGGTACTGCGGTACTTCCGCATTTACGAACGGCGCGATGAAGGTTCCCTTTGCCGTGGTAAAAGGGCTCATCCCGGTGATCCCCATGTCACGGATCATCTTTTCCACGGAGGCGTCCGGGCGCGGGGTGATCTTGTCGATCATACTCCACGGGAACGAAACGCGGGAACTGTCGTTGAGGTAACTGATGAATTCAGAAGTCACGAAACCTTTGGTCTGCCATGCCGTGGCGATCTCAAGCACGCTGTCTTTGAGCTTCTTGCCGTTCTGGCTGCAGTTATCCATCGATGCCAGAGCTAACGGATAGGCACCGTTTGAAAAACGCTCCCATAAAAGCGCGCAGACGATACTCATCGCGTGTCTTGCAAAGGCCGGACCTTCGTCCATGTCTTTTTTTACAACGGGAAGAAGATTCCCGCTCATATCAGAAAGCGCATATCCCTTTTCGGTGATCGTGAAACTGATCATCTGAAGAGAAGGAGCAGATGCGATCTTGCGAAGACGAGACATCTCTTCAGCGTCGGATGGATCGGCTTTTCTGGACTCCGCGATACTTCCGATGATCTCATATCCGGTACTTCCGTCGGGACGAAGATCGACCATCAGAGTCAGGTCATCAAACGGGCGATAGATACGGTCGATGATCTCATAGTCAAAAGTATCCGCCGCGATAATGCCCGTGTCCGAAAGACCCTGATTCAGAAGATCCTGTGAAAGACGTGCGATGAATCCGCGAAAAATATTTCCTGCACCGAAGTGCAGCCAGGTCGGTGCGGAAATGGTTTTCTCAGAGACCTTTTCAAGATCGAACCGCGGAAGAGTTACGTTGATTTCGGCCCAGTCCGATGTTCTTTTGAGACTGTTCCTGTTCATGGAAATAGAGAGCATGATAAGCGCCTCCTGTTTATGAAATTCAAAAAGAGAGTTTACTTTTCTCCTCTTTTTACGGCTTCCCAAAGTCCCAGGATGTACTGGGATCCGAGTGCTCGGTCATAAAGACCGTATCCCGGTCTGGATTCTTCTCCCCAGATTTTCCGTCCGTGATCCGGACGGATATATCCGTCAAATCCGTTCTTCTGAAGTGCGGCGACGATCGCATACATATCCAGATCGCCCTCGGAAGAAAGGTGCGCACTTTCATGGAAATCCTTTTCGGAAGTGTGTTTTACATTGCGAAGATGCACGAAAGGCACCCGTCCCATGGCGGCGAATTCTTCGGCCATAGAGGGGACATCGTTTTCCGGGTTGGCACCCAGACTTCCCGTGCACAGTGTCAGTCCGTTTCTCTTGCTGCTGTTCAGCGCCAGATATTTGCGGATCGACTCAGCGGAGCATACAACCTTCGGAAGTCCGAAAAGCGGCCACGGCGGATCGTCCGGATGCACGCCGAAATCGATGTCATACTCCTCTGCATAAGGCATGATTGCATCAAGGAAGTAAGTAATGTTCTTAAAATAGTCTTCCGCGGAAACATTCTGATAGAATTCAATATCCTTCGCCATAGCCGGGAATCTTTCCGGTTCCCATCCGGGCAGGGTCATATCGTTGGATCCGTTCATCATGCCGGAGATAATGCGGTCGAGAGTCAGGGAACTTGCGTAAGAATGCTCATACGCCATCGCAGAAGAACCGTCCGAGAGAGGAGCTTCGAGTTTGCTTCGAAACCAGTCCATGACCGGCATGAAATTATAGCAAATGCATTTTACACCGGCCTCATGAAGATTCTTCATGGTGGTGATATAGTTCTGGATATATTCGTCACGGGTAGAAAGGCCTTTTTTGATATCCTCGTGGACATTTACACTTTCGATGACTTCCATCTCGAGACCGGCCTTTTGAACCTGATCGCGAAGCGCCATGATCGTTTCCAACGGCCATACATCGCCCGCCGGAATATCCGAGAACATCGTAGCAACACCGCTGACTCCCGGAATCTGTCGAATTTGAGCCAGTGTCACCGTATCGTCACCGTTCGGCCACCAACGAAAGACCATCTTCATAGTGAAAGCCTCTTTTCTTCTCAATTACTCACATCTGCAACTAGAATACTAGCGAACTAGAATAATGTCAAGGATGAAAATGCCTTTTTTCAGATGGTCCGATCACATTTTATCCGTATCGTTTCTCTGACCGCCTCTGAGTGTCTGCCTGCGGAAAAGAGCCATAAGCCAGGGAATAGCCGCAAGCCATCCGTAGGTTTTCGCACAGGAGAGCAGGCAAGCGAGAAAAAGCTCGGTAAGCGAATTTGAACCTTCGTAGACGGATTTGTAATTTAACACGCAGTAAACGATCACGATGCACAATACGGCTGCAACGAGAAAAAGAGTAGAGCGGATCAATACGTTTTTGGGAACGGCACAAGACGCATCATCTCGTTTCAGTTCACGGTTGACGCCTTTAAAACCCATAAATACAAGCACAATTGCAGCGATCAAAGCGATCACGAGGATAGCAAGACAAACGGCAGAAGTGGTGGTATCCAGTTGTACGCCTTCTTCAGTAGCGGCAGTGGTCTCGGCCACGAGTCTAAACAGCATTTTATACCTCATACATAACATTCCTCAGTTAATTTATTCCGAAGGAGAATCCTCGTCAACCCGACAAACTTCATCATCTTTCACGTATTCTTCGAGGTATTCATCCTCATCGACATTACCATCAGGATCATCTTCGTCATCATCATCTTCGTCATCTTCATCTTCATCGATCTCATACTCTTCATAAAGATCCTCATCGAAATCTTCCTCGAGATCTTCTGACTCCGCCGTTTCATCCTGGTACTTTTCCGGATGCTCACGTTTGTCGCGCAGAAGGAGCGCATAGTTAAAATCTCGCTCGCAGTACCTGCGGCAAAGATAACAGCAGGCGAATGGTGCGAACAGGATTGAAGGGAAGAAAAAGATCATCAGCGCAATGGTTATGATGACATAAAGCCACATGATCATGGTATGTCCGGGATACATCGTGGAGAAAGTAAAACCGTGAAAGAGTGTCGTCTTAACCGTGTTTTTAAATCTCGACAGATAAGGGAAGACATACAGTGCGCTGAAAAGAAAAGGTAAAAGAAGAACTACGGCGAACGGTGTATACCAGGACGGAAGAAACGTACCGTTAAATCCGAAGATAGCAACATAGAGGTTAAAACCGGTAATGCCGAGATAGATAAGATAAATAACAGTCAGGATGATGCCCTGAACAAGATTCGTACGGAAGGAACGGAAGAAGTCTTTGGCCGGAGTGCCCGACTTGTCTTCAAAGCGTTTGTGGACAGCAAAGTAAAGTGCAGCCGAAGAAGGTCCGATCGTAATGACAGGAAGGCAACAGATAAACCAGCAAAGGCTTAAGATTATAATATCCCCCAGTTTTTCACCGAGAGCATAAAACTTACTGTTCGTTATGCGTTCGAAAGATGACTGTTCCATAAATCCGAGAATCTCCTTTTCCCAATATATTAGATGCTCAAAACAGAAAAAACAAGAGGAAAACAAGTAACTTGCATGCTAGTGTTAAAGAGATGGAAAAGAACAAAGCGGTGTGATATCTTATAAACATAACTGGAAGAAATCTTTTCTTCGGGAAGATAACCGGAAGAAATCATTTCTTCGGGAAGGAAAAGAGGATAAAAAATGCTGAAATTAGCGGCTGTTTTCGGAAACGGGATGATCCTGCAAAGAGAAAGAGAAGTCTTTGTCTGGGGCAAAGACGATAAGGCGAAGATCGTAGAAGTATATTTGGAAGATAAGAAATACACGACAGAGGTCAAGGACGGTAAATTCCTGATCGGACTTGCGCCGCACGATGTGGCGACAGGACTGACGCTCACGGTCAAGGGAAGCTCAGAAGTTGAACTTCGGGATGTCTGCTTCGGAGATGTCTTTTACCTGGCCGGCCAGTCGAACATGGAACTTCCGGTCGCAAGAACTCTGGATGTGTCTGAAGAAGAAGTGGAAAGATCAGACTATCCGCTGATTCGCCAGTACCGCGTCACTCCGCAGTTCAATATGGAAGAAAACGAGACGGCTGACCTTCCTGAAAACGAATGGACGGATGCCACTCCCGGAAAGATCGGCGAGATGAGCGCAGCGGGTTTTTACTTTGCAAGAAGGCTTTTTGATGACATCAAGATCCCGATCGGTCTTATCCTTGCGGCGCAGGGCGGATCTACGATCGAAGCTTGGATGCCGAGAGAACTGCTTTCGGATTTCGGTGATTACGAAGAGAAGATGGCGCCTTTTATGGGAAAGGATAAGCTGAAGGATTATATTAAGGACCGAGACAGAACCATTGCCGAATGGCGCGGGGCCCTCTCATCTGACGAGGATGAAAAGAGGATCGATGAGATCTTTGAGGATTCGCAGGATTTCACAGTACCCGGCATGCTCCTGAAAAAGAACGGCGAGGGAGTCACGGGGATCGTCTGGTTTTATAAAGATTTCACATTGGAAAAAGAACCTGTTGAAGACTCTTTCCTTTATCTTGGTGATCTGATCGATGCCGATCAGACATTTATCAATGGACACCTCATCGGCAAGACCGAGTATCGGTATCCGCCGAGAAAATACCCCTTCGACGGATCGATTCTCCGTAAGGGCAAGAACAGGATCACCGTAAGACTCATCATCGAGACCGGCGACGGCGGATTTGTCGCAGAACATCCATACTATGTGCGCTCGGGTGACGAAGTCGTAGAGCTCTCCGGGACCTGGAAAATGGCCGCCGGGAAGAAAGCAGACGCCGAGGTCCCGCATTTTTACATGGGTCAGGAGATCCCGACCGCTTTATACAAGACCTCTGTCCGCCCGCTGAAAAATTATACTTTCCGCGGAGCTCTGTGGTATCAGGGTGAAGCAAACGCCGAAGCTCCGGAAAGATATGCGGAGAAGTTCTATAAGATGATTCAAAGCTGGCGGGAACTTTTCGATCAGGAACTTCCGGTCATCTGTGTGGAAATGGCGGACTATACCGATCCGATCACGGGGGAAACACCTATCGGCTGGGCGCAGATCCAGGAGCAGCAGAAGCAGGCGGAAGAAGATGTTTCGGAATGTCTTGTCGTTTCAGCCAAGGATCTGTCGACGCCGTTGGAGCTTCACCCGCAGAGAAAGAGCGAACTGGGCGCACATCTTTATGAGGCGGGAAAGAAACTCTTTTACTGATTTTCGGAAAATTCACGTATAACGATTCGCGCAAGAAACAAAAGCACCTTTGTAATGCTGAAACGAAGGTGCTTTTCGCATATTGTTAAAGAAGCATTTCTGTGGATGTTTTATGCATTATCCCCAAAATCCGAATTGAAAATATCAAATTCATCGTTGACATGTTACTAGCATGGTGGTATTCTGTCGTCGTAGACAACTAGCATACAAGTGTGGAAGCAGACAGACCCAGGTAGTCCGATCGGTCCCCAAGTCTCGATAATATGACCGACAGGGTAATGCAATAACCTCCTGATACCTGTCTCCCCTCTGTCCCGCTTCCACGCTAATGCTGGATGATCAAAGGAGTGGGTTTATGAGCACAAATACTTCAAAATGGGTTCCGCCAAAAAAGAAAAAAGCAGCATTGCGTCATATATCCAGGTACTGGCAGTTCTATGTGATGCTATTCATCCCGATCGTGTATTATGTCGTTTTCAGATATCTTCCGATGTTTGGAAATATCATCGCGTTTAGAAAATATAAGGCCGGCGGAAGTATTTTCGGTTCGGAGTTCAGCGGATGGAGATACTTTAAGCAGTTTATCAAAGATAAATCTTTCTGGAGAGCTTTCAGAAATACTTTGACGCTGAATTTTACATATCTGTTGTTCCGTTTCCCTCTGACGCTTATCTTTGCGCTCTTGATCAATGAGATCAGAAATATCCACTGGAAAAAATTCGTCCAGACAGTTTCTTATCTGCCACACTTTATTTCGATGGTTATCGTTTGCGGTGTCGTAAAAGAGATACTTGGAACGACCGGTCCGATCAATAATCTGATCGTTGCTACAGGCGGAAAACCGATTCAGTTCCTTTCAATCGCCAAATACTTCGTTCCGATTTTTACGATTTCCGGTATCTGGCAGAGTCTCGGCTGGGGAACGATTCTCTATCTTGCTGCGATGTCGAATATTAACCCGTCTTTGTACGAGGCCGCTGCGGTCGACGGTGCAGGACATTTCCAGCGCGTTTGGCATATCACGCTGCCGTCGATCATGCCGACGATCACGACGCTTCTGATTCTGGATATCGGCGGACTTGTCGGATCGGGCGGAGCTTTTGAAAAAGTATTCCTGCTTTATAATCCGATGACATATTCAACAGCGGACATTATTTCCACATATGTATACCGAATGGGTTTAGGATCCGGTAACTATAGCTACGCGACGGCCGTCGGTCTTTTCGAAGGATTGATCAATCTGATACTTCTTACAACAGCTAACTTTGCTTCGAGAAAATTGACAGATAGCAGTCTGTTCTAAGGAGGACGAAACTCATGAAGGTCAAAGAAAAAACAGGTTATAAGATCTTTTTGATCGTGAATACGATCATTATGATATTGGTCTCGGCGGCGACATTGTTTCCGTTTCTCTATCTGGTAGCGCAGTCGCTTTCATCCGAAAGCGCGATTATGGCGGGTAAGGTCGGACTGATCCCCAGAGGATTTAATATTAATACATATAAGGTAGTAATTACCCAGGGAGATTTCCTTAAGTATTATAAGAACACGCTCATCTATACAGCGGTAGGAACGACTCTTTCGCTTGCCTTTTCTTCGATGCTGGCATATCCGCTTTCGAAGAAAGAATTCAAGCCCGCAAAGTTCCTGACACCGTTTGTCATCTTCACTATGTATTTCGGCGGCGGCATGATCCCGAATTATATCCTTGTCGTTAAACTCGGACTGAACAATACCATGGCTGCATTCATCCTTCCGATGATGATCAGCACCTACTATGTTCTTTTGATGAAGTCTTTCTTTTCAGGTACGCCGAAAGACCTTGAAGAAGCCGGAGAACTTGACGGATTGAATAAGTTCGGTGTTTTCCTTCGAGTCGTTCTCCCGTTATCAAAGCCGATCATTGCGACGATGACGCTGTTCTATGCGGTCATGTACTGGAATAACTGGTTTCAGG
This sequence comes from uncultured Clostridia bacterium, assembly GCA_905235455.1. GTDB lineage: Bacteria > Bacillota > Clostridia > Saccharofermentanales > Saccharofermentanaceae > Scatonaster. Next base: position 17,021 of record CAJOLL010000008.1, on the reverse strand, counting down.
CTTTCCTGTATCTTCGAAAAGAAAAATGGCCGGTGGCCTATTATCTGCAGAATATCATCCGAGGAGCAACACAGACCGATCAGGATGCTCAACAGGTGGCAACGAATATCCGCTCCTGTTCCATGGTGCTTACGGCACTGCCGATCATATGTGTGTATCCTTTCATCCAGAAGTATTACGTGCAGGGCATGATGCTCGGCGGCGTAAAGGAGTAAACCGTTTTGTTTGTTCCCGTGTGTGCCGGGTCGGAGCGGCGGGCGCGGAGCAGAAATAATCTGAAATAAGATTTGAGGAGGAAAACAATGAAAAGAAGAATTTTAAGTCTTTCGCTCGCAGCTTCAATGTTGCTGGCAGCGACGGGTTGTTCCGAGAAAAAAGAAACTACTGAGTCCTCGGAAATGACGCTTGCACCGGACAAGATTGAGACTACAACTACATCCGAGAGCGAGTCTCAGGAAGAGGAAAAGCTGGACTATCAGTATGGATTGGGAACGACTTTCCATTCAGATGAGCCGGTTACCTACACTATGTTCTTCAGTGATGCTAACTGGTATGCTATGCAGCCGGAATGGGAGAGTGAAGGTATCTTCAAAAAGATCGAGGATCTGACCAATGTACACCTTGATCTGATCTCGTATGACTCAAACGACTACATGCAGAATATCACACTGAACATCAGTGCCGGCGAGTCTGCGTACATCATTCCGAAGATATACGACGAGAGTGCTTTTGTAGATGGCGGAGCTATCGTACCGATTTCTGACTATGTAAGTGTTGAGAACATGCCGAACTACTGCGATTTCTATAACACATACAACATGGCTCCGGATGTACGTACAATTACAAAGAGCAACGGTAAGTACTATCGTCTTCCGGGTATGCTTGAGCAGTGTCTCCTGAACTACACCTTCGTTATCCGTCAGGATATTTTCGAGGCTGCCGGTGTTGATGTAGAGTCAATGGAAGCTACATGGACATGGGAAGATCTTCTTGAAGCTCTGAAGACCGTTAAGGCTTACATGGTTGAAAACGGAATGTGCAAAGAGAGTGACTACATCTGGTCCGATCTGTGGTGCGGCAACCAGACCGGTCAGAGCAGCGGCGGTAATCTCTTGAAAGTTATGGGTATTACCTATGACGTCAACGCCGGTTGGGCTATCGGAAACGGTCTGAGATATGACGACGTGAAGGATGAATGGTACTTCAGCCCGACAACAGACGAATATAAAGAGTTCCTTACAATGGCCGCACGCTTTGTAAACGAAGGAATTCTGGATCCGGGTACATTTACTCAGGATGATGATACAGCAACTAACCAGTTCTATAACGGCAAGACTGTCATTATGAGTGTTAACCAGTCCCAGTACGCAACCTACGAGTCCAAGTGCAAAGAGGTCCTCGGTGAAGGTAACTATAAACTGTATGCTACGATTCCTCCGAGAAGTAAGCTTTACAACTATTCCACAGCCGGTGATGTCCGTCTCGAGAATGGTGTCATGATCTCCCAGAAAGCTCTCAATGATCTTGGCGAAGAAGGTTTTATCAAGATGCTCCGATTCGTTGACTGGCTGTTCTATTCTCCGGAAGCTTATACACTTTATAAGTGGGGCGTAGAAGGCGAGACATTCAAAGTAAATGCAGATGGTTCCAAGGAACTGCTTCCGGGTTACTGCTGCGGTGGTCTGGGAATCGGTGCCAAGAGCGATGATGATATCGATATCCGTAAGCAGTGGGGCTATGCAGGCGGTAACTTCTGGTATGGTCACTCCGTTGCGGAAATGACAGATAACTACATCCCTGCAGTAAAGCACTTTGTAGATTCTAACATTGCAAACCGTGATGTACAGAATCCGGCTCCGCCGGTCGCTCCGACTGAAGATGAGAATGAAGAGCTCACGCTGATCATTACTCCTCTTATCGACGAAGTCAACACATGGACTCTCTCCTTCGTCACAGGACAGAAGGATGTCGAGAAAGACTGGGACGAATTCGTTAAAGTCTGCGAAGAGAAGAGATGTCAGGAACTTGTTGATCGTTATAACGAAATCTACAAAGCTTCCAAATAAGACTTGATCTCATTGCGATCAGCCTACCACCGAAGAGGACCGCCGGTAATCCGGCGGCCCTTTTTTCTTTTCCGGCGGTCGGAATTATGACTGAAAATCGTCCTTCAGAATGGAAAAACAAGAAAATTCTTTGGCAATTTGGTCAAATAAGTGCAAAAAGTCCTAAAAAAGGGATAATTTTGAGAAAAAAACCATTGCATTCCTACAAAATGCAGAGTATAATTGTGGCATAAATATGAACGAACTGTGAATAACCGCATATCGTTTTGGAGGGTAGGGGAATGGTTAAATTACAAAAGTCGAAAAAGGGTTTTACATTAATTGAAATGGTACTGGTCATCGCGATCATCGTTATTCTCGCCATGGTCATTTACTTCAGTGCGGCAGAGTATCTTGGCAGAGCTAAGTCTGTGACCAAGAGCATCGAAGATCACAACAGTGCCATCACGGAAGTTGTTGATGAGATCGATGCCAACATTTAATCGTCAAAGAACGATTCATTCATTTTTGAAATCCGTTAGATAATGTTCTCCCACATTATCCTGGATCGTCTTTTTCATTTTTTTCAGAAAAAGAACTGCCGGCTTGGAAAGATATTCCACGCGGACAGTTCTTTTTCTTTGTCTTACATAATACCGGACGCTCAGGTCATCCTTCTATCGGGCGTTAAGGTCACTCTTCGGGTATGAAGATGTTTCTGGCGTTGTTATAGCAGATGTCCTGAACGATGGATCCGACGAGGTCCATGTTCTTGATGAACTCCCCGCGCTCTACGAGTTCGCCTAAGTAATCGCAGAGGATCCTTCTGAAATATTCGTGACGGGTGTAGGATAGAAAACTTCTGGAGTCGGTGAGCATTCCGATGAAGCCCGGCAGATAACTCTGCGAAGCGAGAGAACGCAGATGATTTCTGATACCGCGTTCGTTATCGTTGAACCACCAGGCGGCACCGTGCTGGATCCACATCGATCGACCGCCGTTCTGGAAGCACCCGATCAAGGTATCGATGATCGTGTCATCGTTCGGATTCAGACTGTAAAGGATCATTCTCGGAAGTGAATCATGCGAATCGAGCAGGCTCATATAATCAGCCAATGGAGCTACGAAATTGGAGTCGCCGGAAATCGTGTCAAAGCCGGTGTTCGGTCCGAGAGAGAATAACTTGGACGCATTGTTATCTCTTCTGCATCCGAAGTGAAGCTGCATCGTCCATCCGCGGGCGTGATATTCGGTTGCAAAGAAAAGAAGAAGTGCGCTCTTGTAGACGATGATCTCATGCTCGGAGAGCGGAATCTCGGGATCCGCCATCTTCTTATGGAAGACTTGTTCAGCCTCGCTGTCTGTTGCCGGAATGAATACGAATTTTTCCATTGCATGGTCCGCGAGACGGCAGCCGGCATCGGCAAAGTAATCCATACGCTGGCTGAGAAGGATCTTCAGGTCGATCCAGCTTTCCGGTGTCCTGCCCGGATGCGCAAGGGCGGAAAGATAGTCATAGAATCCGTTCTTTTCAATGTCCATGACACGGTCCGGACGGAAGGTCGGAAGTACGACAGTCTGTACGGAAAGGTCTTCCGCGATTTTTCTGTGTGCGGAAAGGTCATCGATCGGGTCGTCCGTCGTGCAGAGCAGTTCGACATTGGAACTGTTGATCATCTGGCGGGCGGTGAAAAGTCCGCTCCGGATCTTTGCGTTGGCAGTTTCCCAAACCTGATCTGCATTGGCCAGGCCGAGAGGTTCTTTTATATCAAAATAGCGGTAAAGCTCGAGACTGGACCAGTGATACATCGGGTTGCCGATGGCACGCTCGATCACGCTTGCCCAGGCAAGAAATTTCTCATAATCATCGGCATCGCCTGTGATGTATTCTTCATCGATACCGGCCGAGCGCATCAGCCTCCACTTGTAGTGGTCTCCCGAAAGCCAGAGCTGTGTGATGTTCTCGAAAGAGATATCATCAGCGATGTCCTTTGCGTCAAGATGACAGTGATAGTCAATGATCGGACAGTTCTTCGCATAGTCAAAATACAGACGCTCCGCCGTAGAAGAATTGAGCATAAACTGGTTGTTGATCAAATTAGCCATATCCGCCTCCTATATTCATCCCCTGCTTGAAAATTTCATACATAACATCATATCAGAAAGAAGCAAAAGAGAACAGAAAATACATAGTAAGAATAGTATTCTTTTTTAAAATATGCTAGAATGTCAGATGGTAAAAAACACATATTCGGAGGCGCTCATATGGATCAGAGCAGCATTATGAAAAGAATCGAAGGAGTCGGGATTGTTCCGGTCATCGTCATTGATAATATCGATGACGCCGTTCCGACTGCAAAAGCACTTCTTGCGGGTGGTATTGATATGATGGAGATTACCTTCCGTACGGCATGTGCGGCGGAGGCAATCGCCAAAGTAAAAGAAGAAGTTCCGGAGATGATCGTCGGCGCGGGAACCGTGCTCGACGGTGAGCAGCTGAAAAGAGCTGTGGATGCGGGAGCAGAGTTTATCGTATCTCCCGGATTTTCCGAAGATGTAGTGAATAAGTGTAACGAAAAGAATATCGCGGTCGTTCCCGGTTGCGTGACGCCGACGGAGATCATGGCGGCAAGAAATCTGGGATTATCGGTTATTAAATTTTTCCCCGCGGATCTTTTCGGCGGGATCAAAGCGATCAAGGCATTATCGGGAGTTTTCCGTGACATGCGCTTCCTTCCGACAGGCGGCGTAAATCTCGAAAACATTACGGATTTTGCTTCGCAGAAAAGCATTGTTGCCGTGGGCGGAAGTTTCATCGCAACGGCAAAAGATATCCGTGAGCATAACTTTGAAAAGATCACGGAGCTCTGTAAAAGCGCAAAGGAAAAGATCCTTTCCGCAAAGCAGTAAGGAGGCATATCTATGAAGAAAATACTGACGCTCGGCGAGATCATGCTGAGATTAAAGACAAAGGGAAACGAGCGCTTTTTCCAAAGTCCGGAATTCGAGGCGACATTCGGAGGCGGCGAGGCAAATGTTGCGGTGTCGCTTTCTAATTTCGATATGCCCTGTGAGTTTCTGACGGTGCTTCCGAAGAATACGATCGGAGATGAATGCATCGCCGAACTTCGCCGTTTCGGAGTGGGAACGGAAAAGATCATCCGTAAAGATGGAAGAATGGGGATCTATTTTCTCGAAACAGGTGCCAACCAGCGCCCCAGCAAAGTGATCTATGACAGAGCGGGGTCGACGATGGCAGAAGCAGGACCTTCCGATATCGACTGGGAAAGTGCTTTTGCCGAGGTGGACTGGCTGCATATTACGGGCATTACTCCTGCGATCAGTAAGTCTGCGGCAGACCTTTCCGTCGCGGCGGTAAAAGAAGCAAAAGCGCGAGGCATCACTGTTTCCGTGGATCTGAATTACCGTAAAAATCTCTGGAAGTACGGTGTGGATGCAAAAGAGATCATGCAGGAGATCACAAAGTTCACGGATGTAGTCATCGGCAACGAAGAAGATTGCCAGAAATCGCTGGGCATCGAGCTCGATGTGGATGTGGAAGAAGGCAGCCTCGATGTGAAAAAATATGAGAAGCTGACGAGCCGTGTACTTGCGGATTATCCGAATGTGAAAAAGGTCGCGGTCACACTCCGCGAGAGCCACAGCGCAGACCATAACGGCTGGTCGGCTTGCATCAATAACGGTTCTGTTTTCTATGTCAGCAAAAAGTATGAGATCTTCGATATCGTCGATCGTGTCGGCGGCGGAGACTCTTTTGCGGCAGGTTTGATCTATGGTCTTCGCACTTATGAACACGATTCGGAAGCACTTGAATTCGCCGTGGCGGCAAGCTGCCTGAAGCATTCGATCCCGGGTGATTTTAACCGCGTCAGTGTCAAGGAAGTCGAGACTCTGATGAACGGTGACGGTTCCGGCAGAGTCCAAAGATAAACGGTTATAAAATCTCCGTTTTCTCAACAAGACGTATCGCTTTTTTGCCGACTTCGAGGATGCTGCCGCCGGAAGTTTCGGTACCTTTTTGCTTGTCGGTGATCAGACCGGGACCGATCTCGAGGTAAAAGATCTTGTAATCATCGTTATCAAGAGTATAGCCGTGCTGGCCTTTTTTCATCGCGCCGAACGTGGTTCCCGGAACCGGCGTAAAGCCGGTCGTAAAGCCGGCGCAGATCGCGCCGCTGTCGTGCATTTCCTCTTTCGTAAGCTCGCGTTTAACGCCGGGCATTTTCTTAAAATCGTCAAGAAACTTGTCCAGTGCTTTTTTCGCGTCGGAAGAAAGATCCGGTGCCACATGCAGGAAACATGCACCGTTAACGGTCTGGAACCAGGCTGTCTCGAAGGAGATGCCGGCGTCTTTTAAAAGGTCGTTCGGCTTGATATTGTTCTTTACGTTGAAGCAGGCGTGGTCGCTGAAGACGAGGATATCGAAATGCAAAATCCCCTTTTCCGGGTCGCCGCCGGCTCTTTTTTCGGCTTCTTCGATACCTTCGATGATCTTTCCGAGAAGTTTGTCATCGTACTCGATCGACTTTTTCGTGATGTCGGAATCGATGCCGGTGTGATGCTTCTGATGGTCGGTGTCCTGCAGGTGCAGCATATAAAAATCGGCCTTTTCTTTCGCGATCAGGTCGCGAGCGGTATAAGCGATAAATGTATCGATGCCAAAGTAGTTGAAAGACTTGCACTTTTTCATATAGCGGAAGAATTTCGGGCAGAGAAGGAAGGCCGAACTGTAGTGCACGAATTTAATGCCGCGGAAAAACATGCTCTCGTTGCCCGGAATCTCGGCCAGATGGTAACGGATCTTTTCGCCGGGAGTGCAGGGATACATCATTGCGCAGGAAACGAGGCCTTTTTCTCTCGCTCTTTCCGGAAGAGTCTTCGCCTTTATGAAGCTTTTATGCGCGCGCCACTTCTCCGAATCCTTGAAAGGGTCGTATATGACATTATCGAAAAGCCCGTGTTCCGAAGGAAGGACACCGGTCGAGATACTGGTGTGCACGGGGTAAGTATTCGAGATGAAAAGCGAGTCGACACCGCGGTGCAAAAGTCCCCAGGATGCGAGTTTTTTAAAGTTCGGAAGTGTGAGCAGATAGTTGATGTCGTTATCTGAAATGGCGTCCAGAGAGATCATGATGATCGGACGTCCCGTAAGGTTTTTGCGCATTAAAGATCCTCCCGTCCAGGTCGATTTCTTTCAACTATACGATATAATAAGAAGTGATTTTAGTAAATAAAGAAAACGAGGGACCGATATGGGCAAACGAGTCATACTCATTGTACTGGACAGCTGTGGCATCGGCGGCGCAAAAGACGCGGCGGCCTTTGGTGACGAGGGGTCGCATACACTGGCGGCATGCTCGAAGGACAGTGCTTTTTCCATAGCAAATATGAGGCGGATCGGCATGGGCTCAATCAAGGGCGCGCTCCCGTATGACGAGCCGGACATCAGTGGCGTCGGCGCGTGGGCAAGACTTCAGGAAGCGTCCATGGGGAAAGACACGACGATCGGACATTGGGAGATCGCGGGAATTATTTCGCCGGAACCGATGCCGACATATCCGGAGGGATTTCCGGAGGAAGTCATCGTCGAATTTGAAGAGAAGACCGGTCGAAAAGCACTTTGCAACAAGCCTTATTCGGGTACGGAAGTGATCAGGGACTACGGTCGGGAGCATGTAAAAACAGGTGACCTGATCGTCTATACATCGGCGGACAGTGTTTTTCAGATCGCGGCGCACGAGGACGTCGTGCCGGTAGAAGAGCTTTATCGCTACTGTGAGATCGCAAGGAAAATGCTCGTGGGAAAACACGGAGTAGGAAGGGTGATTGCAAGACCGTTCACCGGTGAATACCCGAATTACACGAGAACCTCGAACCGCCACGATTTTTCGATCGAACCGCCGAGACCGACTCTTCTCGACGATCTGACCGAGGCAAGGATCCCTGTCTACGGCGTCGGAAAGATCTACGATATCTTCGCAGGAAAAGGCGTGGGCATATCGGTGCGTACTTCCGGAAATATCGACGGGATCGAGCAGACGCTCGGTGCGATGGACACACAGAGAGAAGGGCTGATCTTCGTCAACCTCGTGGATTTCGACATGCTTTACGGGCATCGGAATGACGTGCACGGCTATGCCGAGGCTTTGACGTATTTCGATGACCGCCTTCCGGAGATCCTGTCGCGTCTGCAGAAGGACGATATCCTCATGATCACCGCAGATCACGGTTGCGATCCGTCAACGCCGTCGACGGATCATTCCAGAGAAAATGTGCCGTTTTTGGCATATGGTGACAGAGTCCGTCCGGGTACGGATCTGGGAACGAGATCGAGCTTTGCGGATATCGCGAAAACGATCGGGGATTACTTCGGCATCAACACGGCGAATCTGGACGGAGAATCCTTTTGGAAAGAGATGCGAATGAAGTAAGAAGACAGGTGCTTTTGACGAAGAACAACGCAAAATGAAAGAGGAAAACGTATGAAAGAATACACGGAAGAAGAAAAAAGGATCATAGCGAAAGTCGACCATACACTGCTGCGCACGACATCGACTCTGGAGGAGATCCGATCGCTCTGCGAGGCGGCACTTGCCGCAGGAACGGCAAGTGTATGCATCCCGCCCTGCTACGTGAACGATGCGGCGCAGTTTCTGAAAGGACAGCTTCCGGTGTGTACGGTTATCGGTTTTCCGAATGGTTATTCCACGGCGGCGACAAAAGTTTTTGAGGCAAAGGAAGCGATCCGTCAAGGAGCTTCGGAGATCGACATGGTCGTCAATCTCTGCGACGTGAAAAACGGCAAATTCGATCGTGTGTATCTCGAGCTTCTGGCGATGAGAGAAGCCTGCGAGGGTGTGATCCTCAAGGTCATCATCGAGACCTGCCAGCTGACAGAAGAAGAGAAAATCAAGATGTGCGAACTTGTAAGCAAAGCAAAAGCAGATTTCATCAAGACATCAACCGGTTTTTCGACAGGCGGTGCGACGGTAGAAGATGTCGCGCTTCTGCGTAAATATTCCGCGCCGGAAGTGAAGGTAAAAGCGGCCGGCGGCATAAAAGATTTTGCGGATGCGAAGGCCATGATCGAAGCAGGCGCAGACAGACTCGGCACCAGCCGTCTGGTGAAGTAAGCCCCGGGGAAAAGTGCGAAGAAAACAGCGTCCGGATAATGGAGATGGCGCAGCGGAAAGGCGGGACAGAAATGGAAAAGAAGATCGATGAGAAAAAACTTCTTAATGAGGCAAAAGAAGCGCGTAAAAATGCATATGTTCCGTTCTCGGGTTTTACCGTCGGAGCGGCGCTCCTGACCAAAGACGGGAAAGTCTTCCGGGGCTGTAATATCGAATCCTCCGTGATGTCCCCGAGCCTTTGCGCCGAGCGTGTCGCACTTTCCAAAGCAATCAGTGAAGGTGAAAAAGAGTTCCTCGCGATCGCCATCTCCGGAGCTCCGTCAGGCGAGGATGCAACCGAACCATGTTATCCCTGCGGTGTCTGCCGCCAGGTCCTTTCCGAACATGTCGATTTAAATACATTCCGGATCATCGTTGAAGAAAACGTAAACCCTTCGATCTGTACACTCGCGGATCTCCTTCCTAACGCATTCATCTTCGAAAAATAACTCGCAGGAAAGTTTCGAAGATAAACGATCGTCGGGATAAAACATATATACTGTGAAATCTGTGCAATTATACAAGTGAATGAGATTGCAAGTAAAGAAAAACTTCCTATAATAGGAAACGAGCAATTAAACATAGGATATGTATGCATATTCGCATGATGAGAGGATAACTTGATTAAGTTTACGAAAAAACATTTCAGTTTGACGAAGAACAGACTGCGCTGGACGATGGTGCTCATAGTCATGGTCGCGCTTCTGCTTACGGTCGTATTCGCGTCGGGTGTTTTTGCTTTTAGAAAGACAGTCTCCTGTCTGGGTACAAATCCCCGCCCGATCGGAAGAATCAATGCCGGAAGACCGCTGGAGCAGCCGTTCACTCCCGAGCAGCCTCATGTTGATTTTATCGAGATCCGCATGGCCACGAACCTGGAATCCGGTAACGTTATGGCACCTCAGGGCAATCTCCGTTTTCGTCTGTCTAAAGTAGACGGCAAGGTCATATATGAAGAAACTGTTCCGATCAGCAAGATCAAAGATAACGAGTATCTGCGCTTTAAGATCAAAAAAGACCTGGATATCACGACAACATATATCATCTCGCTGGAAGCGGTCGATACATATGGCGAAGAAGTCCCGTCCGTATGGGTATCTTCCGATGTTCAGGATGAGCTTGGCGAAGTATCCTATCCCGGAATGGCGCCGGGCCTGCATTTGCAGTGCAATACGCAGATCCGCTATTCCCGTATGGACTATCCGGCCATGTTTTTCAGTATCGTCCTGGTATTTCTTTGCGCCCTGATCGCGATCGTTCACGTGGATCTTTCCGAAAAGGGCAGAGAACGTATGACCTTTGCGGTACTGTTTATCATGCCGGTCCTGATGTTTATCGTCACTGAGCTTCTCAACGGTAATTCCGTACTCGAGAAATCTCCGGCGGCATATTTCCTTAACTATATCTACTACCTCGTGATCTACGTCGTGCTGTTCGTTATCTTTAACCGCTTCCGCCTGACGACGATCATCGCGAATACCCTGATCTTTGCGATCGCGCTCTTCAACTATTTCAAACTTATATGGAGAGGTACTCCGATGCAGGTTTGGGATGTCGTTACGCTGAAGACCGCGATGAATGTCTCCGGCAGTTATCATGTGGAGCTGACGCCGATATTGATCATTGCCTCGCTGCTTTTTATCTTCACGATCCTGCTCATTACGAAATGCAGATACGAGATCGCGGGTAAAAAGCACCGCGCGTTCTTGGGCGCGGTGAGTGTCGTTCTGGTCGTTTTCCTGACGATCACGCTGATCGATTCCAGAAGGTATCAGGAAGCTTCATTTAGTATGATGCAGAAAATGGGTGTCGTGAACGATTCCGGCAACCAGCGTCTGAATTACAGGAAGAACGGACTTCTGGTTTCCCTTACCATGGACGCTCAGCACCTGGCCGTGGAAGTGCCGGATGATTACAGTATCGATCAGGTACAGATGATCGGAGAAAAGATCGAGAACCAGGTCGAGCATTATATCCTGCCGAACGATGTCATGATGGAATATGAAAACGAAAAGGAGCTCCATCGGCTGGAAGGTCAGAGGATCCTTCAGGAAGGCGAAAAACCGACGATCATCTGCATCATGAACGAATCATATTCCGATATGTCGGCGGTCGGTGATTTTGAGACGAACCTGCCGTTGCATCCGAACATGGATGCACTGAAGCAGGGCGACAATATCGTATACGGGGATCTCAATGTTTCTGTATACGGCGGCGGAACGGCGAATTCCGAATTTGAGTTTCTGACCGGTAACTCGATGCTTTTCTATCCGGACGGAAGTATCCCGTACCAACAGTATATCGGGTCGATCACGGGCTCTCTCCCGCGCTTTTTGAAGAGTCAGGGATATCAGACTGCGGCAATCCACCCGTATCTGGCAAGCAGCTGGAATCGTCCTGCGGTCTATGGAAGTATGGCCTTCGACAGGTTCCTTTCGATCGATGATTTCGACGAAGAAAACGCGAAGTATTTCCGTTCGTATATCTCCGATGAGACATCCTACGAAAAACTGATCGAGCTTTATGAGAATAAGGATCCGAAACATCCGCTGTTCCTGTTTAATGTCACGATGCAGAACCATGGTGCCTATAACAGCACGGATCCGGATTTTGATCAGGATGTACGTCTTATTGAGTATCCGGAAAAGTTCCCGGAGACAGAGCAGTACCTTACTTTGGCCAGACAAACTGATATCGCCATAAAAGGTCTGATCGATTACTTCAGTTCCGTAGATGAGCCGGTCCTCATCTGCTTCTTTGGTGATCATCTGCCGAGTATGCTCAATGGTTTCTATGAGACCCTTCTCGGGAAAGAACTGACGGATCTTTCGAGTGAAGAACTGATGAGACTTTATAAAACGGATTTCTTTATCTGGGCGAACTACGATATCCCGGAATATGAGGTCAAGGAGATCAGCCTGAACTATCTGTCCACGCTGCTTCTTCAGATGGCGGACATCGATCTTCCTGCATATAATCTCCTGCTTGCGGACTGCTACGACCAGTATCCGATCTTGACACCTTTCGGGATCTGCGACAGTCTCGGAAACAGATACGATACTTTGGAGGATGTCCCGGACAGGTCCGGCATCATCAACGATTATCAGATTCTTGCATACAATAATGTTTTTGAATCTACCAAGCGGCGTTCGGAACTTTACGATATGGTTTATTTTGTTCCGCAGAAAAAGGAAACGGAAATCGAGGAATAATTATTTTGGAATACACATCTTTTAATCAGATGGATCTTTCTCCCGAGATCATGCGCGCCCTTGCGAAAATGGGCATGACGACACCGACCTCGGTACAAAAACAGGCGATCCCGCTTCTTATGGATAATCACTGTGTGATCGCAAAAGCACCTACCGGCACAGGTAAGACTTTTGCTTTCGGCATCCCGATTTTGGAATATCTTAACATGGATGCCGATTTCGTTCAGGCACTGATCCTTTGTCCCACAAGAGAGCTTGCGCTTCAGATTTGCACGGAGCTTCGTGCGCTCGGCGCTTTTATCAAGGGATTAAAGATCTGCGGAATTATCGGCGGACAGAAGATGGATAAGCAGATCCAGATGCTCAAGAAAAAACCGCATATCGTGGTCGCAACGCCGGGCAGGCTTCTTGATCACGTGCAGCACAGAAACATCAACATCTCCGACATCTATACCCTCGTTCTCGATGAGGCGGATAAGATGCTGGACATGGGTTTCATCAAGGATATAAGAAAGATCATGAAGCTCACGCCGCAGGACAAGCAGATCGCCATGTTCTCCGCGACGATGTCCCGTGAAGTCATGAACATCACCTGGGAATATATGGACGGCGCGGACGAGATCGAAGTGGCTCCGAAGGAAGAGGATATGCCGAAGATCAGCCAGTACGTATTGCACCTCGAAGAGAGAGAAAAGATGGACGCATTCGGCAAGATCATGGAATCGTATAATTGTAACCGTGTCATGGCTTTCTGCAACACAAAGACACGTGTGCGTGTCGTGACCGAAGGAATTAAGAGACTCGGCTACAGGGCGGAGTGTCTCCACGGGGATATCGGTCAGGGTGCAAGAAACCGCATCATGGACGATTTCAGAAAAGGAAGGTTCAACATCCTCGTGGCGACCGACGTCGCCGCCAGAGGTATCGATGTTTCCGATATCGACACGGTATTTAATTTCGAAGTGCCGAATGAAAACGAATACTATCTGCACCGTATCGGAAGAACGGGGCGTGCCGGACGTGCCGGACAGGCCTTTACTTTCGTCAATTATGCGCAGAGTCTGAGGATGGACGACATCCTTCATTACACCAAAGTTTCGACACAGGAGTTGGACATCAATGAAGTCGGGAAAGATGAAAGAGAAGACTAAGATTGCCGTGCTATGCGGCATTTTTCTTGCCGTGATACTGGTTATCGGCGGCGTTGTTTACGCATGGAAAAAGACTTTTGCGAAGAAGACCGATGTGAAAGACCTCACGGAAGGAACCTCGATCGAAGAAGTTTCGAACGGATCTTCGGAAAGCAAAGAAGTAACTTCCGAGGTCACAGATACCGAAGTTTCTGAGCCGTCGGATATTTCGCTTCCGACACTACCTTCAAACGTCGAGACCTCTTCGATCGGGCCGATCGGGACGATCACGGGTGACGGGTACGAAGGAACTGCCGGAACCGGGAAATATAACTACGGTGAGGCGCTTCAGAAGTCGCTTCTTTTCTATGAACTGCAAAGAAGCGGAGATCTTCCGGGGCAGACGCGCTCGAACTGGCGCGGGGATTCTTGTCTCAAGGACGGATCGGACGCGGGTCTGGATCTTTCCGGAGGCTGGTTTGACGCCGGCGACAATGTGAAGTTTAATCTGCCGATGGCCTATACGGCCTCGATCCTGGGCTGGTCAGTATACGAAGATCCGGATGCATATGTCGATAGCAAACAGCTCGAATACGCACTTGCGGATATCCGCTGGGCAAATGAATATTTCATTAAGTGCCATCCGTCGGATGAACTTTACTATTATCAGGTCGGGGACGGGAATGCGGATCACGGCTGGTGGGGCAGCGGCGAATGTGTCGAATATCAGATGAATCGTCCGTCGTACTATGTCGACGCCGCTCATCCGGGTTCTGCGGTAACCGCGGAATCAGCCGCCTCTCTTGCAGTCTGCAGTATCCTCTTTAAAGAGATCGATCCTGCTTTCAGTTCGACTTGCCTCGAGCACGCGAAGTCTCTATATGCTTTTGCCGATAAGTATAAAAGCGATGACGGATATACCGCGGCGAACGGTTTTTACAACTCCTGGAGCGGATATTACGATGAACTTTGCTGGGCCGGCGTGTGGCTTTATCGCGCGAGCGGGGACAGTGCTTATCTGAATAAGGCAAAAGAATATTATCCGAAAGCGAATCAGGATTATAACTGGTCTTTGTGCTGGGACGATGTGCATATCGGCGCAGCGCTGCTGCTTGCCGAGGAAACAGGAGATCCGGTCTATGCGAAGGCGATTGAACAGCATCTGGATTTCTGGACGACCGGAACCGTTTCGGGCGAACGGATCACGTATACGCCGCAAGGACTTGCCTGGCTCGACAGCTGGGGCTCGCTGCGTTATGCGACGACCACGGCATTTGTTGCAGCAGTATACAGCGAGACGGATCTGTGCCCGGCAGGGAAAAAAGATACTTACTGGAACTTTTCTGTTTCACAGGCAAATTATGCACTGGGAGATACGGGATTTTCCTATGTGATCGGATTCGGCGATAACTATCCGCAGCATCCTCATCACAGAACGGCCCAGGGTTCTTACTGCGATAACATGAATGAACCGGGGACTTCGAGGCATGTTCTCTGCGGCGCTCTCGTCGGCGGTCCGGATGCTTCGGACGGTTATACCGATGAAGTCAGTAACTACAATACAAACGAAGTGGCATGTGACTACAATGCCGGATTTACGGGCCTTATGGCCAAACTGTATACCCGTTATCACGGACAGACCCTGACCGGATTCGGTGCAGGAGAAGCAGTCGGCGAAGAATATCGGGTAGATGCTTCCGTGAATGCAGGAGGCGCAGATTTTCTGGAGATCAAAGCGCTTACCTATAACATGACGGGCTGGCCGGCGAGAGCACCGAAAAATCTCGAGCTCCGCTATTACTTCCTGCTTCCTTCGGGAAGTACCGCGGACAGCCTTTCGGTCTCTTCTTCGTACGGGCAGGATGTGGCTTCGCTTTCGATCCTGGGCGGAACCGGAAACACTGCCTGTGTTCAGGTGCTTTTCGCGGAGTATTCGTGCTATCCGGGCGGACAGGAAGAATACAAAAAGGAAGTGCAGTTCCGGATCACGGGACTTGCTTCCGATGCAGCTTCTTCTGCGTCCGTAGCGCTGTTTGAAGACGGGGTCCTTGTTTACGGACAGGTCCCGGACGGATCGGGCGCGGTCACTCCGACGACTCCGACACCTTCGGATACGGATCCTTCACAGACAACGACCGCTCCGACAGTACCTTCGGCTCCTTCCGGAAACGGCACCGTGTCAGTCTTGATGGAATACAACATGAGCGGCAAGGGGAATGCGGTCTCGGGCAATATGACGATTGAAAACACGGGATCCGCTTCGATCGATCTGGGCCGGCTTTCGATCCTTTATTACTTCAGCAATGAGGGAGCGGGAGCACTTTCCTTTGACTGCTACCATTCGGCGGTAAGCGCAAAAGACGGAAACTACAAAGCGATCGACGGCGTTACCGGTGCTTTTTCCAAGGTGGATCCCAAGAAGGCGGGAGCGGATATTGTCTGCACGATCAGTTCTTTCGGATCGGGGACACTGGCATCCGGGGATAAACTCATCGTCCAGTTCTCGATCCACCACAATGACTGGTCCGACTTTGATCTGTCAGACGATTATTCCCGACAGTCGGCAGATAAGATCGTCATTCTGAGCGCGGACAAGGACCTTTACGGGACGGCCCCTTCCTGAGGATATAATGAACGGGAAGACCGATGCTCCGGTATCTTCTGCCCCGACTGGATTCCTGATTGAAAAGCACCCCTTATAAGAGTATAATATCTTGACATGATTTCAATGCCGCACGACCTTCTCATATGTGAAGGAGAACATGCGGATGAAAAATATTTTACTAAGGCAGGCGATTGATTTATGGCATTTATCGACGAGATTAAAGCAAAAGCGAAGAGCAACAAAAAGACCGTCATTCTTCCTGAGTCCATGGACAGAAGAACATTTGAGGCGGCAGCAGAGATCCTCGCAGAGGATATCGCAGATCTGATCATCATCGGTACAGATGATGAGGTCAAGGCGAACAGCGAAGGACTTGATATTTCCAAGGCAACAATCATCAACCCGCACACTTACGAGAAGACGAAGGAGTACATCAACGGCTTCTATGAGCTTCGTAAAGCAAAAGGTATGACACCGGAAGAAGCTGAGAAGACACTTCTCGGTGACTATATGTACTATGCCTGCATGATGGTAAAGATGGGTGATGGTGACGGTATCGTTTCCGGTGCCTGCCACTCCACGGCAAACACACTCCGTCCGTCCCTTCAGATCATCAAGACTGCGCCGGGCACCAAGCTCGTTTCCGCTTTCTTCGTAATGGTCGTTCCGGACTGTGAGTACGGTGAAGACGGCGTATTTGTATTCGGTGACTGCGGTCTCGTTCAGAATCCGAATCCTGAAGAACTCGCTGCTATCGCAGGTTCTTCTGCCGCATCCTTCAAGCAGCTCGTCGGCAAAGAGCCGGTAGTCGCTCTGCTTTCCCACTCTTCCATGGG
>CAJOLL010000007.1 GCA_905235455.1 uncultured Clostridia bacterium | reverse complement strand
TGTGTCACGGGCTTCACACTCATATTCTTCAATATGGATGGATGTGTAAACATCATCACGTACCATACGCTCGTTGATAAGAACGGCGTCCTCGTAGTTGTAACCTTCCCAGGTCATAAATCCGATGAGAACGTTCTTACCGAGAGCCAGCTCACCGTTCTCGGTGGAAGGACCATCCGCGATAACATCGCCCTTCTTGACCTCTTCACCCATTCTTACGATCGGGCGCTGGTTGATGCAGGTGCTCTGATTGGATCTCTGGTACTTGGTAAGGTTGTATTCATGCTCCTTACCGTCAGAGGAGGTAACTACGATCTTGTCGGCGGAAACGAATGTTACCTGACCGTCTTCTTTTGCTACCTTACATACGCCGGAGTCCTTCGCTGCACGATACTCCATACCGGTACCGATGATCGGTGCTTCCGGCTTGATGAGCGGTACTGCCTGGCGCTGCATGTTGGAACCCATGAGAGCACGGTTAGCATCGTCGTTTCCGAGGAACGGGATAAGCGATGTAGCAACAGATACGAGCTGCTTCGGAGATACGTCCATGTAATCGACACCGGACGGATCTACCTCGATGAACTGATCAAGGTGACGGCAGACGACCTTCTTGCTGATGAAATGGCCCTGCTCGTCGATCGGCTCATTTGCCTGTGCGATGTTGTAGTTATCTTCCTTATCCGCTGTCATATAAACAACTTCATCAGTAACTACTCCGTTCTCCTTATCGTAAACACGGTAAGGTGTCTCAACGAAACCATAGTGGTTAACCTTTGCATATGTGGCCAGGGAGTTGATAAGACCGATGTTCGGACCTTCAGGTGTCTCGATCGGGCACATACGGCCGTAGTGAGAGGAGTGAACGTCACGGACTTCGAAGTTGGCACGGTCACGGGAAAGACCGCCCGGACCGAGAGCAGACAGACGACGCTTATGAGTAAGTTCTGCCAGCGGGTTCGGCTGATCCATGAACTGGGACAGCTGGGAGGATCCGAAGAACTCCTTAACGGCAGCACTTACCGGACGGGTATTTACGAGCTGGTTCGGATGCGTCGGTTCCTCGTCGGAAGCGGCGTTCATGCGCTCGCGGATATTTCTTTCCATACGGGAGAAACCGATACGGATCTGGTTCTGGAGGAGTTCCCCGACAGAACGGATACGACGATTACCGAGATGGTCGATGTTATCTCTGGTACCTACACCGTACTGCAGACCGAGCAGGTAGCTGACGGAAGCAACGATATCCTCGAATACGAGGTGCTTCGGCATGAGCTCTGTGACCTGGGCGCGGAGAGCTTCCATGAGCTTTTCGGCATATTCGGTCTTCTTGGCAGTAGAACGGACATCAGCGATGATACCGCGCAGGATCTTGGTGCGGACCATTTCATTGACAGGGGTCTCGTTGATATCGAAGCCCTTGAGTTCTTTTGCGGAGAAACTGGCGCGGATGAACTTGTCAGCGTCCACACGGGCATTACCGATGACTTTGAACGGCTGATCGGAGATTCTGTCCGCATCACCGATCTTAGTAATCGGATATACATATACTTCATTAATACCGGCATCCTGGATCTCCCAAGCCTTGTCGGAGGTGATGATCTCACCGGCCTTAAGGAGAACTTCGCCATCGTCGGTAACGATGTCGGAAACTGCCTTGTGCCCCTTGATACGGGAAGCCAGGGACAGCTTCTTATTCAGTTTATAAATACCTACGCGTGCCAGATCATATCTCTTCGGATCGAAGAACATGCCGTTAAGCAGGGATTCCGCACCTTCGAGAGATGTCGGCTCACCCGGACGGAGCTTGTGGTAAAGCTCGGCAAGACCTTCCTCACGGGAGCGGGAAGGATCTTTCGCAATCGTTTCCGTCAGGAACTTCTCGTCGCCGAAAAGGTCAATGAGTTCTTCGTTTGTGCCGATACCCAGAGAACGCAGGAAAACGGTCAGCGGGAACTTTCTTGCACGGTCTACACGGACGTAGATAACGCCGTTGACATCAGTCTCATACTCCAGCCAGGCACCACGGTTCGGGATGACCTGTGAGGTATAAAGATAAGCATCGGATTTATCATGGATAACGTCAAAATACGCACCCGGGGAACGGACAAGCTGGCTGATGATAACACGCTCAGCACCGTTGATGATAAATGTACCATGTTCGGTCATGATCGGGAAATCACCGATGAAGACATCCTGGTCTTCCACCTTACCGGTACGTTTATTCAAAAGGCGAACTTTTACTTTGAGCGGAGCTGCGAAATTGCAGTCCTTTTCCTTACACTGCTCAATTGTGTTTGCCGGGTTATCGATATCGAACTCCTTGCCAACGAAGGATAATTCCATATCACCCGAAAAGTCTCTGATCGGAGATACTTCTTCAAGTACTTCCATGAGGCCCTCGTCGAGGAACCACTTATAGGAATTCTTCTGTACTTCAATAAGATCCGGGACTTCGATGACTTCGTCGATATGAGAATAAGACATTCTCTCTGCTCTTCCCTGCTTGATGGGACGCACCATTACACATCACCTCTCGACTTCGTAAACAACTCTGTTTACGTGTACGCAAAAAGATCGCGTACCTTCCTATATACTCCAAAAGCAGGCTTTGCAAGCTCCGCCGTGCTTTTCCGTTAAAATGGGTAAAGTAGCCCTACCCATTGTAACGCAGTATAGAATGATATCACGATCTTTTTCCAGTGTCAATGCAAATTTTCTTTATCGAAAAAGAATCTGTATTACGTAAAGAAATCGATCAGACCGTTGTTTACTACTGTCGAAT
Organism: uncultured Clostridia bacterium; assembly: GCA_905235455.1. Lineage (GTDB taxonomy): Bacteria > Bacillota > Clostridia > Saccharofermentanales > Saccharofermentanaceae > Scatonaster. Next base: position 39,117 of record CAJOLL010000007.1, on the reverse strand, counting down.
AGGACGAATCGTTGATCAGTCCGTTGTACCAATCGTCGTACTTCTCTGTGATCATATCCGTGCGGATGTCGTTCTGATAACCCGGGATGACATCGATGTAGTAGAAGATCTTTACAGAGCTTGCGCAATCGATGATGATCATGTCGCCGCGCTTTCTGTCTGCGCTGTAGAGCCACTCGATCAGCTTGGCATCTTCTTCCGGAAGTACCGGATCAGCGCCTTCTTCAAGGATCGTCGGCTTGAAGTAGTTGGTGTTGTCCTGTCTGATGCCGTACATCATGCCGCCGTTAATATATGTAGAAGAGTCTGTGGAGTGCTCTTTTACGGCTGCGATGAACTCATCCTCAGAAGTAATGCCGGCCATGATCTCTTCTGCCTGCTTATGATACTTCGTAAAAGACTCTGCCTTCTCTTCCGGCGTCTTGGAAAGGTCCTGCATGAGATCGTCGTTCAACTGCAGGAAACGAAGCTGCGCCGTCGGCTCTTCGTCGATGTACTTCTTCTCGAAAAGCACTGCGAAAGCACCCTGCTGCTCGCTGTCCTCGAATACCATGGTCGTATTTTCCTTTGTGCCTTCCGCAAAACAGAGCTCGGCAAATTCTTCGTTATACTGCTTGACCTGCTCCTTGGTAAGATCGCTGACCGTCGTCGGGTCTTCGCCGTTGATCATACGGTTTCTGTACTCTTCCGTGCAGACCGCCGAGACTCTTGTCTGGAACTCAACCGCGTTTACACATCCGTCTGCGATCTCGTGAGCTTTCTTGGAAGCTTCTTCCAACGCCTTTGTCTTTTCTTCTCCCGTCGTATCGGCAGTGAGGTTAGCGCTGATGAAGTATGCCTGAATCTGCACTCTCTCGTAGGACGAAGGATCTTCGTTATACTTTGCCATGATCTCTTCTGTGGTCGGAGCGCACTGAACCAGCTTATAGTACGCGGTGTACTCGTCGATCAGTGCTTTTCTCTGCATGATCTTACGATAGGTCTGGACCGTCATGCCCGGGCCGTATGTGCTCTGCAGATACTGATCCATCGTCATGTTTGTGCCGCGGATGGCGTTGTAGTAGTTCGTCATGGAACGCATATCTTCGACCAGGGTTTCTGCATATCTCTCGGAAGCTCTGTCATCGTAACCTGCATCAGAAGCCGCCTTCGCCAGGATGTATTCCTGCTGGACGTTGTTCGCCGCTGTTTCCCAGATCCTCTGACGATATGTCTGGCCGGATGTCTCATCGATAACCAGATCAAGATCGGATTCGTAATCGATGATACCGCTGTTGATCATCTGGCTATAAGCCATGGAGTAGTAATAGTTCATCTCCACGATCGGGACGTTCTTGACCGTCTTCTCTTTGCCGTCGACCGTATGCTTGATCGAAGCACCCGGAATCACCTTCGCCCAGAATCCGGTGATATGAGCAAAATACAAAAAGCTCGTAAGGACCAGCGCGACCACGACGAGGATCACGATGATCTTGTTTTTCTTGGAAGTTTTCATATGTTTTTTGGTCTTTGCTTTCCCTGACCTATCCTGCTTAGACATAATTATGCCCTTCCTTTTTTCTATTCTTATGAAATATCAGCACGGAACATTATAATTCGCAAGTCCCGATAATGCAAGAAAAGATTAAAAGCGCCCCGTTATTCCCCGGGACGCTTTTTGTTTATCGAAAAGCACTTTTTTACTCAGCTTGGTCCGACGCCTTCGAAGCATCCTTCGACGAGCTTATTCAGATCTTCGTTATTTGTTCCCGCCGCCTCGAAAAGCACCTCGAAGAAGCGCTGTGCCGTCGAATTGGTAAAAGCGTTTCTCCGGACATATTCACGGATGATGCCGTGAAAATTCTCTCTCCCGAGGATCTCTTCCATCTGGTAAAGCGCCATCTTTCCAAACTCATACGCGGACATGAGATACGCGCCGTCATTACTGAATGAATAGTAGGATCTGTTGATCGGAATGTAGTCCGACGCCTTCAGAGAACTCTGCGTAACCGGATCTTTCAGATCTTCAATAGTGTCCGAGTAGTAATAATACATCGAATCCACACCAAGATACTCGGCATAGACGATCTCCGTATAAGAAGCAAAAGACTCATCCAGCCACGGCTCCATACCGGAATTACTTCCGACGATGCCCATAAACCACTGATGCCCGATCTCATGGGCCACGACCCCGGAAATGGTCTGGAACGGGATCGCTTCATATTGGTTCGAAGAACAGTAAAAATCATCTACGGTAATGATGACCAGATTCGGATACTCCATACCTCCGGCATCGATCGGTGCAAGGATAACGTCCAGTTCCGGATACGGGTATTTGCCGAATGCCGCGTTAAAGGCAGCAAGTGAATCCTGCGAAGCCTTCAGGCAAGCCTTCAGGCACTCATCCATCTGATCAGATGCCGGATGCGCCTTGTCATAGACGACATTGATATGTGTGCCGTCATAGTCTCCTTCGATCTTTTCAAAAGACGCGCATGCGCAGAATACGAAATCGCGGACGTTCGGCGCGTCGAACTGATAGGTGGTCTTTCCGTCACTGTTCCGCGAAGAAGCTTCCGTTCCCGTAGAAAGCACCATATATTCTTCCGGAACCGTGAGAGTGACATCGTATTGGGAGATCTCCGAGAAGAAGCATTCGCCCAATGTGTAGAACGCCTCATGCGACCAGCCCGACTCTGTATATTCGGCAAGGATCGGATAGAAATTCGTAACATTATATACGCCGTCGCTCACGCCATAGCGGTCGGGGATCGTCGGGATCCGGGCCGTAAAATCATAAGACAATGTCATCTTTTCATTCGGAGCAAGAGGCGAAGAAAGCTTGACCCATACAACAGATACATCGGTATCGCGGCTGTAATCGATCTTTTCTCCGGAACGGCCGTCCGTGATGTTATCGATCTCGGTCAGCGCGCCGTTTGTCTGTGTGTACGCCGAAGCTGCAACTCCGCTTCCATCTTCAAAAAGGCTGGAATAGTCACGAAAGCACAGTTCGTCCCATGTGTCCGCAGAATAGTTGAAAAACTCGATATCCACATGCCCGCCGACCTGGTTCTTTTCTGTATCCAGGGTCAGATCCATGGAATAATGAAAGGTTTCCGATGTCGGGTATTCGATCGCGCAGTTTTCGTCCGGAAGCGTGATCAGAAGATCCGAGGTTGTGTCCGTAGGTGCGGACGGTACTTTTGTATCGGTGGTATCGACAGGCTCTTCTGTCTCTCTCTGCGTGGTATTTTTAGTTTTTTTCGTTTCTTCGACAGAAGTGGTCTTCTTCGTCTTTCTCTTTTTTCTGGTTTCCTCTGTCTTTTTCGAGCAGGCGGCAAGCGGCACGATCAACGAAGCCGCGAGCACCAGCGCCATGATCTTCAGATTCTTTTTCATGCGATATCTCCTTTTCCCTTTCCCTTTCCCTTGGAAGTTTCACAACGAATCGACTTTAATTATAAATTGAAAATCCCTTATCGGGATAAGGGATTTGTCACTTTTCTTTATATGCGGATCCGCGCCGCGTTTATGCGAAGAAGCAAAGTGCGATCACGTGGCAGATCGCGCCGAAATCGACCAGCAGGTGGAAGATCATGTGCGCGAACTTAAAGCGCATGAAGAAAAGGATGACACTCGTCGTGTAGCAGATACCGCCGGCGAGGATCAGCCAGAAAGTGACCGGATTTGCCTGTGCATACAGGATCGGGAAGCACAAAACGATCATCCAGCCCATCAGAAGATAAAGCAACGCGGAAAAAATATACGAGATCAGCGACTTGGAAAAAGCGATTGCCTTCATGATCGTTCCCGCGATAACGACGATCCACTGAGCCACGCAAAGGCCGATGCCCCACTTGCCGCCGATGATCGTCAGGCAGATCGGCGTATACGCGCCGGCGATGGCGTAGAAGATCATGATGTGGTCGAGGCGGTTAAAGACTTCTTTCTGCTTGGTGCCGTGCATCATGGTGTGGTCGATCGTTGACATCAGGAACATCAGGAACGTACCGACGCAAAAAATCGAGACCGCGACCGTATCCAGAACGGCATTACCGCTTCTTGCCGAAAGATAGGCATGGACAGCTGCGTACGGCAGTATGGCCAGCATAAAGAGCGCCATGACACCATGCGTCGTCGCGTTTCCGATCTCTTCACCGAAAGTTTCTTCGGTCTTTACTTTCTTTGCGGATTCCTCATCCGACCAGGTCAGGTCGGCAAGACCTTCCTCCAGCGGATCCGAGGCCGCGTCGGCGCCCCTTGTCTCCTTATGTGATCTCGAACCTTCCAGCCATACCCGCCAGAATGCTTTGTTCGTTGACATGTTTATCCCTCCTATTTTTCAGTCCTTTTTGTAAGACCTGTTTCATTTATCTATCGCGGCTTGCGGTCAGTCCAGATCGCTGTCGCCGAAAACGTCTATCTTCTCTGCTTCACCGTGCACATCCGGGAAATCGAGATGCTCATCTTCTTTTGGTGCCGCTTCAGGTGCTTTTGACGAAGGGGCGTGGGCCGCAAGCGGGATCACGACTGTCGCATCGCCCTCCGGCAGTTTCACCGGCTCGTCCGACGAAAGGACATTGGTCACGGTCTGCGCATTTTCCTGCGGCTTGATCGGGAAAGTCTCCTTTTCGATCTCGGCCTTTTCGTTCAGAACGATCGTGCCGAGAGGCGACGGGGCTTCTTCCGGCATATCGAAGGCCATGACCGGTGTACGGATCTCGCTGGTCTTCCTGAAATGATTAAAATCGTGGATCTGCTTCTTTTCCTTCACATAAGCGTCGTGATAGAAAGCAACGATCCTTGTGCATACATATGCGATCGCCGCGACCGGAAGGATCAGATACGGGAGCTTTTCGACCGTTTTTTCGGACATCATTCCGAGAAGACCGGTAAACGGGGCATGTATCAGTTCATGGATGCGGCTTAAGGTCATCGAGAAAAACGAATCGATCAGATTTTTACCGTTTTTGGCGATACGCGCGTCGATCTTCGGCAAAAACCACTTCGGCAGATATGCCAGAAGCCCGAATGTGCAGATACCGAGCATGGCCCAGACTTTTTTCTTCCAGCACGACCAGATAATGGACATGGTCAGGCCGAGGAGAAAACAAACGCTCATGATCCTTTCAACGAGGGAAATGTCACGCGGCACATTGCGGCTGTAACAGAAATATGCGGGAAAAGAGAACAGAAAGAGCAAAGAAAGCAGCACTCCTCCGAGAAAAATGTCCCCGATGATGTCGCGTTTCATCTTCGATTCTCCTTTCCGTAAAGATCTTTCGTGTTTCCTTCGGACATAAAAGCCCAGTTTCACACAATAATGTATTATACCTCTTCCCCTTTCCCTTGTCACTTGCCGATACGCGTGATAAAATCGAAAAAAGCCTTTTTCTTACTGCTAAACTAATACTATTTTGACAGCGGGAAAAGCACTTTCTAAAAAGGCTATTTTGTTAGGGGGATCATAATATGTCCTATTCCACTAGTTCAGCTGATGTCGTTATCGTCGGCACCGGCGCCGCAGGTCTTTTCTGCGCACTTCATCTTCCGGAAAATCTTTCCATTTACATGATCACAAAGGATACTCTCGAGAACAGCGCTTCTTATCTCGCCCAGGGCGGTATTGCGGCGCTTAAGGACTCCGAGGATTACGAAGACTACTTTGAGGATACTCTGCGTGCCGGTCACTATGAGAACTCGAGAAAGGCCGTCGATACCATGATACGTCAGTCTCCGGTCATCATCCGTGAACTCCTCGACTATCACGTCAACTTTGATAAAAAGGGCGACGACCTGGATCTTACGAAGGAAGGCGGTCACTCCGCTTCCCGTATCCTCCACCACGAGGACATCACCGGCCAGGAGATCACCAGTAAGCTTCTGCAGAATGTCCGTGAAAAGAAGAACATCGATCTTCACGAGCACACGACCATGGTCGATCTGATCTGTGAAAAGAATGTCTGCAAAGGCATCATCACACAAGATGCGGACGGTGCTTTTCACGCGGTATTCGGCAAAGCCGTAGTACTTGCAACAGGCGGTATCGGCGGACTCTTTCGGCACAGCACCGCTTTCCGTCACATCACGGGCGACGCCCTCGCGATCGCGCTGAAGCATAACGTCCTTCTTAAGGACATCAACTATATCCAGATCCACCCGACATCCCTCTATTCCGAGAAGCCGGGCAGATCCTTCCTCATCTCCGAGGCGGTAAGAGGCGAGGGCGGCGTGCTCCGGAACAAGAACATGGAGCGCTTCACCGACGAACTTCAGCCGCGTGACGTCGTTTCGGCTGCGATCAAGAAGCAGATGGCGATCGACGGCAGAGGCTTCGTCTGGCTTGATGTGACCCACCTCGATCCGGAACTCGTCAAGAGCCACTTCCCGAACATCCTCGAGCACTGCAAAGAGGAAGGCTACGATATCCTGAAGGAGCCTTTCCCGGTAACCCCGGCACAGCACTACTTCATGGGCGGTATCGAAGTCGACCTTAAGGGCAGAACATCGATGGACAACCTCTATGCGATCGGCGAGACTTCCTGCACGGGTGTTCACGGCAAGAACCGTCTCGGCAGCAATTCTCTCCTCGAAAGCCTCGTATTTGCGAAGCGTTCCGCGCAGAACATCGAGGAGACGATTCCGTACGAGCCGACAGAGACTGAAGAAGTAGATTTCAGCCAGTATGAGAACAGAGATTTCGCGAAAGAATACCGCGAGATCGTGCTTGAAGAGATCAAGAGAAGGGACAAAGATTTCTATGAACAATGGTGTACTTAATACGATCCTTTGGGACGACTATATCATGCGCGCGCTGCGCGAAGACATCACTTCCGATGATGTGACCACCCAGGCCATCATGCCGGAACCTTTTATGGTCACGGTTGACCTGATCTGCAAGCAGGACGGCGTCCTCTGCGGAATCGATGTGTTTGAAAGAGTCTTCCAGATGCTCTGCGACAACTCCTCTTTCCGTTCTAACTTCAAAGACGGCGACGAGATTCATAAGGGAGATGTCATCGGCGTTCTTGTCGGTGACGGACGCGCCGTACTCAGTGGCGAAAGAACAGCGCTCAACTTTCTGCAGCGTATGAGCGGTATTGCTACCCTTACCCGTTCCATGACAAAAGAACTCGAGGGCTATGATACCAAGCTTCTCGACACCCGTAAAACGACACCGAACATGCGTCCTTTTGAAAAGTACGCCGTCCGCATCGGCGGCGGCACGAACCACCGCTATAACCTTTCCGACGGCGTCCTCATCAAGGACAACCACATCGGTGCTGCCGGCTCTATCGCCAAGGCGGTGGAAATGGCACGTGCATACGCTCCGTTCGTCAGAAAGATCGAAGTTGAAGTTGAAAATCTGGAGATGCTTCAGGAAGCACTCGACGCCAAGGCCGACATCATCATGCTTGATAACATGACCGATGATATGACCGCACAGGCAGTCGCCATGGCTAAAGGCAAGGCAGAACTCGAAGCTTCCGGCAACATGAGTATCGAAAGACTCAAGGCGCTCGCCGAGATCGGCGTGGATTACATCTCCTGCGGCGCGCTTACCCACTCCGCTCCGATCCTGGACTTCTCCATGAAGAACTTAAAGCCGATCGAGTAAGGAAAGATCAGTATGCCACGCATTATTCTTGCAAGTAAATCTCCCCGTCGTTTAGAGCTTCTCTCAATGACGGGGCTTTCTTTTGAAGTCATCACCTCGCATGTCGATGAGGATGCCGTCGAAGCTTCCGTGCTTGCCAAATATCGCAATGAGGCGATCCGCGCCGATATGTATCAGATCGCCGAGGACGTCGCCTGCGCGCAAGCTCGGGCAAAGGCTGAAGCGGTGCTAAAGATTGTGAGCGCGGCGGGAACTAACACTGAAGTTTCCCCGGCAGAAGATATCATCGTCATCGGCTCCGATACAGTCGTGGTCACAGAGGACGAAATCCTCGGAAAGCCAAAAGATGAAGCCGATGCGCGCCGCATGCTGACAAAGCTATCCGGCCGCACACACCGCGTATATACCGGGGTCGCAATACTGAAAGAGCGCGCCGGCGGAGATGGGCGAAGTGGCAGCAATGAGAGTGGTTGTAGCAATGAGGGCGGCTGCAGCAGTGAGATTGGTCGCAAGAATGAGATTGGTCGCAGCAATCAGATTGGCCGTACATATGACCTTCAAAGTCGCTGTTTCAGTGCTTTGGCAGATGTGAAATTCCACAAACTAGATGCTCTTCAGGAAAAGGAGATCGATCGCTATATCGCAGGCGGCTCCCCGATGGACAAGGCCGGCGCCTACGGCATCCAGGATGAGGGCGCGCTCCTGATCGACTCGATCGCCGGCGACTACTACGCTGTCGTCGGGCTTCCAATCGCCCGGGTCAGCAGAGAACTCCGCAAGCTTCTCTGACAGTTCTTTTCGCAAGGCAAAATTAGAGTTTTCATTCCGAATAGAATCAAATCAAGCTTTTTCTTCCGATTCATATACCCCCTGGGGGTATGTGAGCGGTCACGATAGGATTATATTGTGGTTTTGAAGGATTTGATCCTACATTTTCAAATGCAATATAGGATCAAAACACTGAAATCCCAGTTTTGATCCTACTTGCTGATAATTTCTACTTATATTTCCCTATTTCAGTAGCCGAGTTCGAGCAAAAAAGCATCACATACCCTATGGGTAGTAGGATCAAAACCCGATTTTTAACAGTTAGATCCTATTCGCTTTTATGCAGCATAGTATTATTCTAGCTTTTTACGCAATCTGATCCTATTCGCTTTATGCAGTATTGTATTATTTCAGCTTTTTACGCAGTTTGATCCTATTTCGCGCAAGATTCTAAATAATCGCGATGGAACAAGCGCACTCGCGTCTTCGCTTCCCCGCGCACTCACTCCCTTAAATCCTCACGAAAAGAGCGGTGTGGAGAAATATCTCTCCGCAGTATCCGGGAGCACGGTAACGACAGTCTTTCCGGGACCGAGTTTCTTCGCCATGGCGATGGCCGCCGCAACATTCGAACCGGAAGAGATGCCGCACATCAGGCCTTCTTTTCTTGCCAGATCCTTGGCGGTCTCCAGAGCGGCCTCGTCTGTAACTACATAAACATCCTCGAAGATCTCGGTATTGAGATTGTCCGGGATCAAACCGTCGCCGATGCCCATCTGCAGGTGGGAACCGATGTTACCGCCGGCAAGGATCGCCGCGTTTTCCGGCTCGACCGCCCAGATCATGATGTTGGGGTTTTGTGCTTTCAGGACTTCACCGATACCCGACAAAGTTCCGCCCGTGCCGATACCGGCGCAGAATCCGTCGATCGGGCCCGCGACCTGCTCTAAGATCTCCACGCCCGTATGATGGCGGTGAACCATCGGGTTGGCCGGGTTCGTAAACTGTTGCGGAACAAAGACATTCGGATCTTCTCTCTCCATCTTCTCGGCAAGTTTCAGGCATTCGTCGATCGCTTTTCCGATATCGCCGTCATCGTGGATGAGCTTGACCTCGGCACCATAGTGCTCAACGAGGTAGCGGCGCTCGCAGGACACGGAGTCCGGCATGATGATGATCGTCTTATAGCCTCGTACCGCACCGACCAGCGCAAGTCCGATGCCCTGGTTTCCGGATGTCGGCTCGACAATGATCGTATCCTTGGTGATCTTGCCGTCCTTTTCCGCCTGCTCGATCATATTGAGCGCGGTGCGGGTCTTGATGGATCCCCCGACGTTTAAGCCTTCGTATTTCACAAGCACGCGGGCACAATCCTCACCCGCCATGCGGGAGGAGAGCTCGATCATCGGGGTGTGTCCGACTGCTTCTAAGACATTGTTGTAAACCATTGCTATTCCTGCTTTCTACGGGGTCCGCCCCGAAGATTAATCTTTTTCCTCCGGAAGATCCGCCCGAAGACTAATACCATTTCTACGAAGAATCCTCCGCAGATCAATTACCCTATTAACCTGAGGTTATAAGGATAAATACTTTACTATTCTATCGCCTCAAAAGCACTTCCGCAAGAATCAGTCTGCGCTCCCCTCTTTGGATATCCCTTCATGCTAACTTTTTCTTTACGCTATATATTCCATAAAACTATTGCAATTCCTTGCTTTCCGTGATATCTTTGTTTCATTGTGGAAGTGTTTTTCAAAGAAGGAAAAGCACCTGCAATGTTTGACCGCCACGAGCTTCGTGGTTAGTAGGCCATACGGACAGCCGGGTCAAATGCGAAGCGGCAGTTTTTTACTGCCTTATTGAGTGGGAAGTTCGAATTCCCTTAATGTTGATAAGTTGGTTATAACTTGTGAATAATCAATAAGAGTGCGATGAAGCTTTGGCTTTTAGGACCTCTTGCCCGTGGGCGTGATGTAGCGTTTTCCCGGTGTAGAATATTCAGTGAGTTAGACCATCTTGGAAAGGATGGATCATATGGCTCACGAGAAACTTCGTCTCTATGGCTTTAACAATTTGACCAAATCCCTTAGTTTCAATATCTACGACGTATGCTACGCAAAGACCGCGCGTGAGCAGAAAGATTATATTGCGTATATTAACGAGCAGTATAACTCCGAGCGTCTCACCAAGATCCTTACTAACCTCACCGAAATGATCGGTGCGAAGGTCCTTTCTATTTCCAAGCAGGACTACGAGCCGCAGGGTGCATCGGTTACTCTTCTCATCGCGGAAGAGTCCATGATCCCTCACATGGAAGCGGAGACGGTTGTTGCCCACCTCGATAAAAGCCACGTTACCGTACACACATATCCGGAGTACCATCCGGATACCGCTATTGCGACGTTCCGCGTAGACATCGACGTCGCCACATGCGGCGAGATCTCCCCGCTTTCTACTTTGGATTATCTGATCGGAAGTTTCGATTCCGATATCATCACGATGGACTACCGCGTCCGCGGCTTTACGCGTGACGTAAGCGGCAAGAAGATTTTCCGTGACAAGAACATCGTTTCGATCCAGAACTATATCGACAAGAAAACACTTGAGCGTTATGATGCCATCGACATTAATGTTTATCAGGCCAATCTGTACCACACCAAGATGCTCATCAAGGATGTGGATCTGCAGAACTATCTCTTTAAGACAGATGTCTATGAGATCGCGCCGAAGACAAGACTAGAGATCACCAACAATCTCCGCAAGGAAATGATCGAGATCTTCTCCGGAGCCAATGTTTTTGAAGCACCGGAGGAGGATAACGACTAAGTGGAAAAGGATTTCCTGAAAAGACAGAGCCGTGCTCCTATCGCCGAAGCGCTGGAAGATTACACTTCCGAACGCGTCGTTCCATTTGACGTGCCCGGGCATAAGCACGGCCGCGGAAATCCCGAACTGACGGACTTCTTAGGCGAGCGCACCATGACGCTCGACGTCAATTCCATGAAACCCCTAGACAACCTCTGCCATCCGGTCTCCGTCATTAAGGAAGCCGAGGAACTCGCAGCAGAAGCTTTCGGCGCAAGAGCCGCGTTCTTTATGGTCGGCGGCACGACCTCTTCCGTACAGGCGATGGTGTTTACCGTCGCGGCGAGAGGCGAAAAGATCATCGTCCCCCGGAATGTACACAGAAGCGTTATCTATGCCATGGTGCTCTGCGGTGCAATCCCGGTCTACGTCGATCCGGGTGCCCATGAGCAGCTGGGCATTGCTCTCGGCATGCAGCTTTCCGACGTAGAAAAAGCGATCTTCGAAAATCCCGATGCAAAAGCGGTCTTCGTCAATAACCCTACTTATTACGGCATCTGCAGTGACCTTCGCGGCATAGTGAAGCTCGCGCATTCTCACGGCATGCAGGTCATCGTCGACGAAGCGCACGGCACACATCTTTCCTTCTCGGACAAACTCCCTGTTTCCGCGATGGAAGCAGGCGCGGATCTGGCCGCCGTCTCCATGCATAAGTCCGGCGGATCGCTGACGCAGAGTTCTTTTCTTCTGGTCGGCGGCACGGAAAGTGAGGAGAACCGGGCTCCCCTGGTCTCCCCTGCCTATGTCCGCCAGATCATTAACCTGACACAGACGACCTCCGGCTCGTACCTTTTCCTTTCGAGCCTTGATCTTTCCCGTAAAAGACTTGCTCTTCACGGAAAAGAACTGTTCGACAAAGTGATTGAGATGGCCGAGTATGCCAGAGAAGAGATCAACAGTATCGGCGGCTACTATGCCATCGGTTCGGAGCTCATCGACGGCAAGGCGATCTGCGATTTTGACAAGACCAAACTCGTCATCCACACGCTTCCGGTAGGGCTTGCCGGCATCGAGGTCTATGACCTTCTTCGTGATGAATACGATATCCAGATGGAGTTCGGTGACTTCGGAAACTGCCTGGCATATCTTTCCGTAGGTGACCGAGTCCGCGAGATCGAACGCCTCGTAGGAGCGCTTTCGGAGATTCGCCGCCGCTTCGGGAAAGAACCGCTCGTGTCTATTCCAAACAGCTATATCGCACCGATAGTAGCGCTTTCCCCGCAGGAAGCTTTCTATGCGGATACCGAGCATGTCGATTTTAATTCTTCCGTCGGAAGGATCTCCGCAGAAAGCATCATGTGCTATCCTCCTGGAATTCCGGTCCTGGCTCCGGGCGAAAAGATCACCGAGGATGTCCTCTCATATTTAAGATTCGCGCAGGAAAAAGGCTGCCAGATCACGGGAGCCGAGGACAGCAGTCTTCTCACGATCCGTGTCGTGAAGTAACTCCGCCAAGTCTTTCGTTTTCTCCGTCGAAGACGGCTGATGACATCCCCGGAAAACCGGGCGATAAGTCTTATGGAAGCTTCTGCCTGTGCCGCCGTAGCCGCATCCTCTGCCGCAGCCGCCGGCAGTTCCTCCTGACAGAGAAGCTGCCACGGCAGAAGCTTTGGAAAAAGAAATAAATGAAAATGCAAAAAGGTCCTCATTACGAGGACCTTTTTTAGTTAATCGTGGTGAAATCGATTAAACCTGCGGCTGTGCCGGAACAGCAGTTTTCTGCTTCTTAGCGTTCAATGTTAAAAGAACGATAGCACCTACTACAGCGATGAGGCCGAGAATCAGGAAGAAGAAACCGATCTGATAAGAAACAGACATATAGTCCTCATAACCCTTCATTTCCTTCTTAGCATCGGAAACGTCCTTGATAACTTGGATCATGCCCCAAAGTCCAAAAGCAGCGGAAGCACCGAGTGCACCGCTCAGGAACTTTTCCTTATCCAGGCCAAGAACTAGGATAACAACTGTAGCGATAGCAAGGAGCAACAGGAAAATACCCTGGTGAGCATAGTCGCCCATCAGCGAAGATGATGTAGATTCGCTCATACCAAACATCTCTACCTTTGCTTTTGCCTGCGGCAGGAAACTTGCGAACAGCATAAGAACACTGCCTGCGAGAACACAGATCGTTACCGGATCTTTAAAATCGACTTTCATTTTTTTCAAGTCCATAAAATATACCCCTCCTAATGAGAATTTCACGATCTTTATTATACAACAACACTTCTCAAAAAAACTACCCAAAAATCAATTAATTCGATAAATTATCAGGAAGTTTTGTGGGAATAGAGTGGATTATTGGGACAAATCGGTCAAAACCTCTTTTCTTTTGCAACCGTTGTTTTCGAAATCGCGCCCGCAACATGAGAAAGCTTCGACTATATGAGGACAACGGAATCTTCCCAGGCAAGAATCTTCTTATCAGTTGGGAATGCTTATGACATATCTCATAGCAAATACAATCTTCTTATCAGTTGGGAGTCAAAAAGTTTCCCTTTCAATATTCAATCTTTTCGGGAGCAGATCAAAGAGCTTTTCGATGTGTAATCGAGTCACTAGTGGTATTATATAGGTGTCATCTCGCATCGCTTCATGCCGTACTTCGCGAAAAGCACCTGTCTTCGCGAGATCAGCGGCCGGCGGCACGAGAATGAATCGAGGTACAGACTAAGGAGAAATAAATAGAAAATGGATCTTTGGTTTTCTGAATTTCATACCCCGCACGTCAAACTGGCGATCCAGGTCGACAAGCAGCTTTACAGCGGCAAGAGTGACTTCCAGCAGATCGATGTTTTCGAATCGCCGGAGTTCGGCCGTTTCCTGACGCTCGACGGCTACATGATGCTCACGCAGAAAGATGAGTTCATTTATCATGAGATGCTGGTCCATGTGCCGATGTGCGTACATCCGAAGGTGGAAAAAGTACTGGTCATCGGTGCCGGTGACGGCGGTGTCGTAAGAGAGCTCACCCGCTACGAAACGATCCGGCACATCGATGTCGTCGAGATCGATGAAGAAGTCGTTAAGGTCGCCAAGAAGTATCTCCCCTTCACCGCCTGCGGTTTTGATGACCCGCGTGTGCAGTGCCACTTCGAAGACGGTCTCAAATATGTCCGTCACCACGAGAACGAATACGATCTGATCCTCGTCGATTCCACCGATCCGTTCGGTCCCGGCGAAGGCCTTTTTACGAAGGAGTTCTACGGCAACTGCTTTACCGCGCTCAAGGAAGACGGCATCATGGTCAACCAGAACGAGAGTCCCTTCTATGCCAACGACGCACGTGCGATGCAGCGCGCACACAAGCGCATTCACACAAACTTCCCGATCTGCCGCGTATATCAGGCTCACATCCCGACCTATCCTTCCGGCCACTGGCTGTTCGGATTCGCATCGAAAAAATACCATCCGGTACGCGATATGCATGCCGCCGATTGGAAAGAACTCGGCATCGAGACAAAATACTACAACACGAACCTGCACCGAGGTGCTTTTGCGCTTCCGAACTACGTGCAGAAACTTCTGGAAGCGATGGAAGAGCTTCCGGATAACGACACGACAAAAACACTGGGAGGTGAGAAAACATGATCGACCGTATCGAAAAGAACTTCTTCGCATTGAACTGCTCTTATGATGACTCGAAGGCGGTTCTCTTCGGCGCCCCGTTCGACGGCACCACTTCTTTCCGCCCGGGAACGAGATTCGGTCCTTCCGCGATGCGAAACGAGAGCATCGGACTTGAGTCCTTCAGCCCCTATCAGGACAAGGATCTCGAGGATGCCCCGATCTGCGATTCCGGTGACCTGGACCTTCCTTTCGGTGATGCGGAAAAAGCACTTGCCCTCATCGAAGAAGAGACCAGAACGATACTAAACGACGGCAAACTCCCGATCATGCTCGGCGGCGAACACCTGGTCACGCTCGGTGCTTTCCGCGCGGTGGCGGAAAAATATCCGGACGTCGTCGTTTTGCACTTCGACGCACATTGCGACCTTCGTGAAGACTACATCGGATCGAAGCTCTCGCATGCCTGCGTACTGCGCCGCATCCACGACATCATCGGAGATGGCAGGATCTACCAGTTCGGGATCCGCTCCGGCACGAAAGAAGAATTTGAATTTGCAAAAACGCACACTAAAACGGAGCGTTTCAGGGCTGATAATTTTGACGAAGTGCTCGCGCTTCTGAGGCTTTCCGAAAAGCCCGTTCCGGTCTATCTGACGGTGGACCTCGACGTGCTCGACCCGAGAGAATTTCCGGGAACCGGAACACCGGAAGCCGGCGGGCTTTCTTTCGAGGAGCTTCGGATCTGCCTGATGCAACTAAAAGACATAAACCTCGTGGGCATGGACTTCGTGGAGCTCTCCCCGCCTTATGACCAGAGCGGCTGCAGCACGGCGCTTGCACTGAAGATCTTAAGAGAATCGCTCATTATGAAATACGGGAAATGACTCGGGGATACTTCCGGCGGACCAAAACGGAAAACTGAATCGGGGAACTGCCGCCCCGGATAAAACAGACAAAAAAGAAGACGGTCTTTTTCGGCCGAACTACAAACAGAAAAGAGGAGTGATCATTATGGGAAAAGCACTTATCATCGGTTGTGGAGGCGTTGCCTCGGTTGCGATCGCCAAATGCTGCCAGAACAGCGAGGTCTTTACGGAGATCATGATCGCGAGCAGAACGCTCAGCAAGTGTGACGCACTGAAGGAGAAACTTCAGCCGACAACAAAGACCATTATTCATACAAGACAGGTAGACGCGGATAAAGTTCCGGAACTTATCGCCATCATGGAGGAGTTTAAGCCGGATGTCTGCCTGAACCTCGCTCTTCCTTACCAGGATCTGACCATTATGGATGCGTGCCTGGCGACCAAGACTCCTTACGTCGATACCGCCAACTACGAGCCGATCGATACTGCCAAGTTCGAGTATAAGTGGCAGTGGGCCTACCACGACAGATTTAAGGAGGCCGGTATCACCGCGCTTCTCGGCTCCGGATTCGATCCGGGCGTAACGGGCGTCTTCTCTGCTTATGCGCTGAAGCATCAGTTCGACGAGATCAACTACATCGATATCCTCGACTGTAACGGCGGCGACCACGGCTATCCGTTCGCTACGAACTTCAATCCGGAGATCAACATCCGCGAAGTATCCGCCAAGGGCAGCTACTGGGAAGACGGCAAGTGGGTCGAGACCGAACCGATGGAGATCAAGAGAGTCTATAACTTCGATCAGGTCGGAGAAAAAGATATGTATCTTCTCCACCACGAAGAGCTCGAGTCCCTCGGCAAGAACATCCCGGGCATCAAGCGCATCCGCTTCTTCATGACTTTTGGCCAGAGCTATCTGACTCACCTGAAGTGCCTCGAAAACGTCGGCATGACATCCATCGAGCCGGTCATCTATGAAGGCCACGAGATCGTACCTCTCCAGTTCCTGAAGTTCATGCTTCCGGATCCGGCGACCTTAGGTCCGAGAACCGTCGGCAAGACCAATATCGGCTGTATCTTCAAGGGTAAGAAAGATGGTAAGGAAAAGAAATATTACCTCTACAATGTCTGCGATCACCAGGAGTGCTACAAGGAAGTCGGCTCCCAGGCCATCTCCTACACCACGGGCGTTCCGGCTATGATCGGCGCGATGCTCATCATGAACGGCACCTGGAAGCGTCCGGGCGTATACAACATCGAAGAGTTCGATCCGGATCCGTTCATGGACGCTCTCAATAAGTGGGGGCTTCCGTGGATCGAGGACTTCAACCCGGTTGAAGTAGAGTGATGTCGAAAAGAGGTGCATCACGCATGAAAAAGAAATTGTCTATCGTGCTTGCCGCTCTGATGGCAACATCGCTTGTCGCCTGCTCAAAAGAAAAGGCAGAAGAACAGAAAGATAAATTTTCGAAGAATCTTGAAAAGGAAATCGAAGATATTGCGGACGACGTGTCGGAATATATCGATGATGAGATCGATATCGGAAATCTCACCAAAAGCCAGGCGGCTGACGGATCTTCCGACGTGACAGAGGCTCCTTCTTCCGAGGATACTCCCGTTACTGTCGATAACGGAAACTTCGATCCGGATCTGACATTTAAGACCACCGATCTTAACGGCAACGAGATCACGGAAAATGTTTTCGTCGGAAAAAAGGTCACCATGATCAACTTCTGGGAGCCCTGGTGCGGACCTTGCGTCGGCGAGATGCCGGAGCTTGAAAAGCTCTATGAGACATACAAGGATCAGGGCTTACAGATCATCGGCGTATTCAGTTCCACCGACCAGATGGACGAAGTCAATCAGGTCATCTCCGATGCCGGCGTTACCTACCCGATCGCGCACTATGATTCTGCTTTTGACAGATTCCAGACCGGGTATGTCCCGACCACGATCTTCGTCGACGGAAACGGAAAACTCTACCCGGTCTCCAACGGCTACGGCGACAATGTGATCGTCGGATCCGCCTCCTACGAACAGTGGGAAAAGACCATTCTGGAGCTTATGCAGTAAGATCTGAGAGATAAGACCGCGCCCGAAAAGGAGTCCCATGAAAAAGCACTTCCTTATCGAAAAGAACTTCCTTGCGATCGCCGTAATGCTCGTCGGGATCGCCCTGATCGTGTACGGTATCTCACGCGGTCAGGTCACAGCTGTCCTCAATAAGGCGGTGCGGGTCTGCATGGAGTGTATCGGAATTGGATAAGGACGAAAGAAAAACCGAAAAGAATATCGTGCCTTCGGATTCCGATGTGAAAGAGGCCGCTCCGTCCGAGCCCTCGAAAAGCGGCCGCGCCGCCGGCATGCCGAAAGGCGCCCACCTGGGGATCCAGGCGGTCGCAGCGCTTCTTCAGAATGCCAATTTCAAAGGTTTTTTCACGGGAAAGATCTATAATGGCGCAAGCAAAAAAGTCTGCGTGCCGGGACTGAACTGTTATTCCTGTCCCGGCGCCGTCGGCGCCTGCCCCGTGGGTTCTCTTCAGAATTTCCTAAGCGGACTGAAGTTCCGCTTCCCTTATTACGTACTGGGCATCCTGCTCTTCTTCGGTGCCCTTCTCGGCCGTATCGTCTGCGGCCTTCTGTGTCCGTTCGGATTTATCCAGGATCTTCTTTACATGATCCCGTTTTATAAGAAGAATCAGTTTAAGATCGACAAATTCCTTCGCTATCTGAAGTATGCCGTCCTTCTTTTCCTCGTGATCCTTCTTCCGCTGTCGCATCCTCTGACACCGGCATTTTGCAAATACGTCTGTCCCTCCGGGACGATCGCGGGCATCATTTCCCGGTTCACCCAGCCGGCGATCCGCTCGCAGTTCGGATTCCTTTTCAACTGGAAACTGATCGTTCTCGGAATCATCATCGTGTCGGGCCTTATCGTGTACCGCCCGTTCTGCAAATACCTCTGCCCCTTAGGTGCTTTTTACGGATTCTTCAATAAGTTCGCATTTTTCCGCATGCACCTAAATGAAAGTAAATGCGTGCACTGCAGCGCATGTGCCAGGGTCTGTAAGATGAACGTCGACCCGAGCAAAACGCCGAACAGCATGGAGTGTATCCGCTGTGGCGACTGTGTCCGCGCATGTCCGCAAAAAGCTCTTCACATCGGCGTGAAGGAAAAGTGATTTTTCCTAAGCGAGCGGATCCCACAGTGATTTTTCCAAAGGAAACGGATCTTACTGCGAGAGACCTTTAAACACCTGATCGATGCTTTTTTCCGGATTATCACAACGGAATTTTTTCATCGAAGGACATGATTCCTTTTCATGGCCGAAGAAATTCGATTTTTGAAGCATCAGTCCGACTATGAAAAAAGCGATGCCGAGAGCAGCTACGATTGCACATCCGTATAAAAATATACCCAGTATCATTTGGCATCCCCCTGTCTTTTTTTCGAAAAGATAAATGTAACGACGGACTTGGTCCGGTTCAGATTATCAAGCACATGTTTGAACTTCGAAAAGCCCAGGCCCAGTAAGCCAAGGGCCCCGGAGCCGGCCAGAAAACCGATACCGATTTCCGCATAGAGGTAGTTCTCTCCGCCCCTTTTTGTATGCGTAAACAAAAATATTTCTTTATCGACGATCTCTTTATAGAACCCTTCTTTAAAGAAGAAGATCGTGATCAGAGCCGCCAGGACCGCAAAGATCGCCGTAATGATCGCACCCGCCAGAACACGGTTCCACGGAACCGTTCCGACGACTTTTCCCGTCTGTCCGTTTACCAGGAAAGTATACGGGGTCCCGTCCTTATCGAGGGTGATGAACCAGACGGGAAGAAGCGCCTGGGACGTCCTTCTCATCTCGCTCTTCGGAACAGAAGAGACTCTCTTTTTGCGGATACTCGTCGGAGGCTGCTGCATCATCTCCCAGTCAAAAACACTTCTTGCTTTCTGCAACGCAGCACCCCTCGCGCCACGCGCGTCCAGATCGGCGATGTTTGAATAAAAGCCCATCAGGTACGACGTGTCAAAATCGACTTTCTCACGCATATCAAACGGATCGAGAAGTTCCGTCGTTTTGTCGGCCAGAACTTTACAGGCTTCGACGGGAAGATCGTGAAACTCGCAGCTTCCGTCGCGGATATATGGTTCTTTTCCGATCATAAAGCGCTGGGTATCCGCATGTACTCCGTCATAAAGATAGTACGGGACATAGATGCCGCGCACGCATTCCGGGTCTATTTTTCTTAAAAAACTTCGGAACAAAAGGACCGAAAAGGAGCTTCTTCTTTACATTCGCAAGCGCTTCTTCTTTCGTGATCTTAAACGGAATGATATAGTCCGGACGGACTTCTTTGGAGATACGGTTAAAGACCAGTGTGGTGCTCCCGCAGTAAACACAATGTGTCGAAACTTCCGTTCCCGAGACGATGACCTCACCTCCGCACTGCGTGCATTTATGCACATGACAGTCGTAGGTCTCACCGGTGATCTCGTCTTCCTCAAGAAGATCTTCGAGCGCTACAGGTTCATCCTCCGATCCCATATTCAGATAAAAATCGTCAGCATCTGCGAGCGTCTTCGGGTCAATAATATTCCCGCATGTCTCGCAGACCAATGAGTCAAAACCCGGGTCATAGATCAGCGGTGCGCCGCAGCCCGGACAATTCCTTGCCATACTATTCTCCTTTTCTCCCCAAAAAACAAAAAATCGTTATTCCTATATTACCATTTGACCGGCTTTCGGAAAAACTGTCCCCGCTCCGAATTACCGCTTCCAATTTCCGAAGTCCCGGCAAATTTGATAAGTCCCCTTATCATTGTGTTCTCCCACTCATCATGCTACAATTTCCGATAAGAGCGGACTTTTAGAGAAAACCGTTTCCCAAACTCCGGACCTCTTTACAGGGTCCCCTAAAATCATTTCTTTTCGAGGTATTATCGTGGAAAAGCGCCTTCCTTTGCAGCAGGTACCGACACCTGCATATGTGATCGACCTTCCCGCCCTCCGTAAAAACGGCGAGCGTCTGAAGTACGTCTCCGACAATTCCGGAGCGCACATTCTTCTTGCGCAGAAGGCGTTTTCTTCTTACTCCGTATATCCGGAACTTGCCAAGTACATTTCCGGAACGACCGCGAGCGGATATTTCGAAGCACAGCTCGGCTACGAAGAAATGGGAAAACCTTTCGGGAAAGAAACGCACGTTTATGCGCCCGCATTTACATCGGAAGATATGGATAAGCTTCTTCCGATCTGCGACCATATCATCTTTAATTCCATCACACAGTGGAAGACCCATCGTGAAAAGGCAGTTGCTTTTTCCAAAGAACACGGAGGCATACCGACCTTCGGTCTTCGCCTCAACCCGGAATATTCCGAGATCGAGACCGACCTTTATAATCCCTGCGTCACAGGCTCCCGCTTAGGCATCCGGAAGAGCGACCTGGACAAGGAGCTTACGGACTTTTATGCTTCCTCCGCGGACCCTGCCTCACGTAAAGTCGAAGGAACGATCCTGGAAGGACTCTCGGGACTACACTTCCACACGCACTGCGAACAGGGATTTGCGCCGTTTTTTCGGACGATAAAGGTCATCGAGGAAAAGTTCGGAGAACTTCTGATGCTGCCACAGATCACCTGGCTGAACTTAGGCGGCGGCCATCACATCAGTAAAGACGACTACGACAGAGACGGCCTGATCTCCGAGGTCAGACGCCTTTCCGAAAAATACAATGTCACCGTATATCTCGAGCCCGGCGAAGCCGTCGCGATCGACGCGGGATATCTTATCGGATCTGTTCTGGATATCGTGGAAAACGGGATCAAGATCGCTATCCTCGACGTTTCCGCCGCATGCCACATGCCGGACGTTATCGAAATGCCATACCGTCCGCCGCTTCAGGATTCTTTTGATGCGGACGAAAAAGAATATACCTACCGTCTCGGCGGCAACACCTGCCTGGCCGGAGATGTCATCGGCGACTACTCTTTCGAAGCGCCGTTAAAGGTCGGATCACGCCTGTATTTTACGGACATGGCGATGTACACGATGGTCAAGAACAATACCTTTAACGGTATGCCGCTTCCATCTATCTGGGTCCTCGGCGACGACAGACTCTGTACCCTCGTTAAAGAATTCGGCTACAAAGATTTTAAGATGCGTCTGTGAGAAAGTAATCCCTTCGGAAGATATCCGCACCTCGAAAAGCACTCTTTTTGCAACATTCGTGATCGCAAGTTTCAAAATCACTTTTCCGTCACCGTCCGTCGCCGATATCGTATTTATCAACATATTCCGACACATATCCGCATCTTTTCCGAGATCTCCCGCGTGAAAAAACGTGTTGTTTTTTGCAACGTTTTTTATTCTTCTTGCAAAATCCTGCATATTTCTATTTGCAAATGCTAATCAGGGTTGTATAATGACAAATGTTTAGCCAGAGGTTCGTGGTCAAGTGCTTTTCGAAAGGACTGATCCTCGGACACAAGGCAATTTGATTTCAGTATTATTTAATGGAGGAGTAAATCTATGGCACTTAAGAATGAGTATGTAAAACGTGTCTATGAGAAGATCCTGCAGAAGGATCCGTACGAGAAAGAATTCCATCAGGCAGTTCTCGAGGTTCTCGAGTCTCTCGAGCCGGTTATCGACCGTCACCCGGAGTATGAGGCAGAGTCCCTTTTGGAGAGAATGGTAGAGCCGGAGCGCGTCATCACATTCCGCGTTCCGTGGCTGGATGATCAGGGCAAGGTACAGGTAAACCGTGGTTTCCGTGTACAGTTCAACTCCTCCATCGGACCTTATAAGGGTGGTCTCCGTCTGCATCCTTCCGTTAACCTTTCCATCCTGAAGTTCTTAGGCTTCGAGCAGTGCTTCAAGAACTCTCTGACAAGCCTTCCTATCGGCGGTGGTAAGGGTGGTTCCGACTTCGACCCGAAGGGCAAGTCCGACCGCGAAGTTATGCGTTTCTGCCAGAGCTTCATGACAGAGCTCTCTAAGCACATCGGTCAGTTCACGGACGTTCCGGCCGGCGATATCGGAACAGGCGCTCGTGAGATCGGTTATATGTACGGTCAGTACAAGAGACTGAACAATGACTATGTTGGTGTTCTTACAGGTAAGGGCCTCTCCTGGGGCGGTTCCCTCGCTCGTACAGAGGCTACAGGTTATGGTCTTTGCTACTTCGTAGATGAGATGCTCAAGGCTAAGGGCACATCTTTCGAAGGCAAGACAGTTGCTATTTCCGGTTCCGGTAATGTTGCTATATTCGCTTGCGAAAAAGCAACTCAGCTCGGCGCTAAGGTAGTTACACTTTCCGACTCTAACGGTTTCATCTATGACGAGAACGGCATCAACCTTGACGTTGTTAAGGAGATCAAGCTCGTTAAGCGTGGAAGAATCAGCGAATATGTTCAGGCCGTTCCGTCCGCTCAGTACACAGAGGGTGCTCGTCCGTGGAGCGTTAAGTGCGACATCGCTCTTCCGTGCGCAACACAGAACGAACTGGATATCGACAATGCGAAGGCTCTCGTTGCTAACGGATGCAAGTTCGTTGGTGAAGGCGCGAACATGCCGACAACTCCGGATGCTACCGTCTTCTTCCAGCAGAACGGCGTATACTTCGCTCCCGGCAAGGCTTCCAACGCAGGTGGTGTTGCTACCTCCGCTCTCGAAATGTGCCAGAACTCCGCTCGTCTGTCCTGGACATTCGAAGAAGTTGATGAGAAACTCAAGGGCATCATGCAGAACATCTATAAGAATGCTTCTGCTGCTGCTAAGGAATACGGTGATCCGGACAACCTCGTTATGGGTGCAAACATCGCCGGCTTCCAGAAGATCGCTGATGCTATGATGGCTCAGGGTATTGCGTACTAATCGCTACTTCTGAATTTAAGTAAAAGCAAAAAGAAAGAATATCTCTCTTGTGGCTCAGACAGTTTGCTGAAGCAAAACTCGCCATCGGAGAGATATTCTTTTTGCTTTTTTCTTTTTCAAATAGCAGTGATCAGTAATCGAAAGATATCCGCCGGCGGGATTTCTTTTTTCTTTATGTATAGCAGAAAGGTTTTTAGGTTTTTGTGCAGCGGACGGTGTATCTCTCTTTGCCGCCGAAGGTGCATGTGAAGAGGGTAAGATCCCAGTTCCCGTCGAGCATCTGTTCAGTGCCGGCTCCATCGATGACCTCGATTTCGGAAACGATATAGAGGAACTGTTCCCCGTCCATCGTTGTCAAGATCACCTGATCGCCCGCCTGTAATTCTTTGATCTTACGGAAGATCCTTCGGTAGTTATGTCCTGCGATGACCATCCCGCCATCGTAAGGATCACCGTAGAAGCGGCAGAGGAAGTATTCCAGGTATTCTTCGTTGCAGGAATCGACGATCGGCATTTCCAGGTCGATCGCAGGAATCGACAGATAACCGTTATATGGGTATCCGTCGATGGTAACGACAGGAAGTGTCTTCTTCGCAGGCGTACCTGTTTCAAGTTTCTCCGCCGGATCTGTATCCCCGGACGGATCAGCAGAAGTTTCAGATGTCGCATCCGCCTTTATCCTGGAGATTGAATCTTTCACCTTGACGATCTCATCGACCGACATGGCGTAGGCGCGGTTTCCCTCGTGCTCATTGAATCCGTAGAGGATCGCGCCGCAGACGATAAGACATGCGCCGACGGAAAGAAGGATATTGGAGAGGATCTTATAACTCTTCTTCATCTTCTTTTCTCCCCGCGAGTCTCACGATTATGCCTGCACTTACCAGAAAAGTACCTGTCACGAGCAGTACCGGGATCGGCCAGTTGAGCTGGCCCGTCTGAGGCAGTTTCGGAGTTGTATCTTCTTTCGGCGGATTTACCGGTTCTTCCGGAACCGTCGATGGCGTCGGATCCGGTTCGTTTGGATCTCTTGCGCCGGAGCGGACTTGATAAGCGATCTTCGGTTCCGCCGTCACATCATATTTCCAGTGATTTTCCTCGATGCACGGAAGATAAACGAGGAATGGTTCAAAGACCGAAAAATGTTGCACTTCATCGGTCTGCACCACGAGATAAACGCCCTGCGGAAGATCCGGATAACAGACATTACCATCTTCATCCGATGCCTTTTCGATGCCGGTCAGGTTCTTACTCTCCGCAAGGTCTCTCATCTGCAGGATCTCATCTTCCGAGGTCTCCTTACTAAGATCTGTCGTCAGTTCTTTCCAATCATCGGTATAGACATACCCGAGGTCACTTCCCCGGTATTCCATCGTGGCAATCTGATAGATCTCTACCTTCGCACCGCCTTCCGGCTTCACCTCTTCTACCACGGATTCAAGGTGAAGAACAAGCTTGTTTGTCCTGTCCAGATCTGCGCGCTCTATGGTATCTGCCCGGACGGCATGCGTGAAAGCTCCTGTGATCAGGATCACGATCAGCATCCGGATCTGAAAGAGACTCTTTCTTCTCATGCTTGTTCAACCTCCTTTCTCCGTTTTTTACGAACGTGGCTTCTTACGACCGCCACAATATTGATCACGGCAAGCATCACGATCGACAGGAATGCCGTTGTTACGAGAGGATCGACCATGATCGCATCATTTGCGACACGGAGCGTTTCCGGTCGTGTATCATCCGAATGGATACGGCTTCCACGAACCAGCAGGCGGTGCGAGTTCACTCCGTATGGTGTACATGTTACCAGCGTACAGAGATCCTCTCCCGAGATGATGTTCAGATCGCTCATCTCTTCCGGAAGAACCGTCTTGATCTGGTCCACTTCGTAGATGAGCACCTCATCCGCCACCGTAATCGTAAATGTATCCCCGATTCTCATCTGGTCAAGGTCGGTAAAGAGCTTCGCCGTCGGCAGTCCTCTGTGGCTCGAAAGCACACTGTGCGTGTCTTCTCCGCCTACAGGGAGGCTGCTTGTCGGCATATGCCCTACACCGATCTGGAGTACTCCGCTATCTACGTCGTGGTAGATAGGGAGCTGTACTCCGATCTTCTCGATCTCGATATATCCCATGATCCCTGTGTCTGTTACGTTCAACTGATCCGCATATGCAGGGATCTCTTTCCCGGGAACGGAGATCCCTTTCCCGGCCATTACCTGGTTATACTCCCGGGCATCCTGAAGCATCTTCTCTTTTTCCTTCGCATCCGTCTGGTTCATCTCGTTATTGTATGTGACGATCACGGCGGATGCCTGAGAGCGGTTCCTGTGATCACTGATGATCGGAAACAGAAGCAGCCCCACGCCTGCCAGTATCAGGACAACTATAAGGATGTCGAGAATATACTTCTTCAAAAGTTTACCTTACTCTTTTTCAGAACTTCTCTTCTTCAGCACCAGAAGTACGACGCCGCCCAGAACGAGGACTGCACCTCCGACATAGAAGATGGTCGTACCGATACCACCGGTTTTCGGAAGATCAGATGTCTTCTTGTTCGTTACTTTAAACTGAAGCTGATTCGGAACAGCTGCATTGGAATCCAGCTTATAGCTCCATACCGGCTTATCATTTTCAAATGTGCAGGTAATCTCTACCGTGCGGGGTGTCGGATCCAGTACGTATCCGTCCGGTGCCTTGGTCTCGGTAATCGTATAGGTACCGGCGCCCAGTCCGTTAAAAGTCAATTCACCATCTGTACCTACAGCGCTCTTTATGATACTCTCAGTTGCCTCTAGGAGCTCGGTATTCTCTACCAGCTTGTACTTATCTGTCTGGCTGGCATAATTATCTTCGGTTGTCGCATTTGGTGCGACATCTGTGTATTCACCGGTCTTGAGCTTATAGTACGTACCGTTTGTATTATCCAGAGTATATTCATTTGTTTTCGAGATGACCTGTCCGGCAGATGTTCCTTCGATCTTAAACTCCGCGCCCGGAAGTCTCATGGTCTGATCGTTTTCATCGACCTTGATGACGCTGACACCTGTGGTATAGGTAATCGTTTCTTTGTCCGGAGTCTTACCTGCCGGATCGCCGTTTCCGGGTTCATCGCTGGTATAGTTGTGGCTCGGATCGTTCGAATAGATGAGGTTTGCCGTATTCGGGTTACCGGCATCGGTAACGTCTGCGTTCTCATTAAGTGTTGCCTGATAGGTAACAACGATCTGCTGACCGTACAGTGTCTGTGCTTTTGTCAGCATATCCTTGAAGACGATCTTCAGAGTTGTTGTTCCATCGGTTGCAGTTGTCTTTTCGAAAGTAAAGTCTGTATTCTCCGTAAGGGTCGTGCTTCCGATCTTAACTGTCGGTGCATCATTGCCGAGATATGTCAGACCGGAAGAGAGAGTATCGTTCATGACAAAGCAGTACTTGTTATATCCGGATTGTCGGAGATCCGGGACTTCCGATGTCAGTTCGAAAGTGATCGCGTCACCGACGGAAGCCTGATTCTTCACGTCCCTGGTCGAGCCGGTAACGATCTTCTTATCAAGCTCCGGAACTACTTCCTTCGTATTCACGGTAACGGCCGTTGTGGTCTTGACAACATCGAGCATGAACTTGGAGACCGCGCCTTCCTGACCGTTCGCGCCACCGGTGATCGTATCTTTTACCAGATAGTAACCGGTTTTCTCAACGCCGATATTCGCAGTGGTTTCTGTCGCGGCCATCGCGCCTTCCTTCTTCGTGGAAGTGAGGTGCTTCGATACTGCCGTGGCAAAAGCATCCACTACAGAAGAGTTGTCCTCCGCTTCTTCCAAAATATCAAGCACATCCTTCAGAGTAGTGCAGCTGCTGAATTCCGTGACAGACTTAAGTTCTGTAAGTGCAGCATCACCGTCAACACCGGAACCCCATGTGATGTCGTAGAGCTTGTCATTGTCTACCTTCGCATCAAAGATCTGGTACACTTCATAGCTGTGCGCAGATTTGTCATTGGCACTGGCTTTGTTGATCGTAATGGTATACGGATCCGGATCCGCCGCCATTACCGTTATTCCCAAAGCGAGGACCATTACCACACTCAGGAATACAGAGATAAATTTTCTCATTGTCTTTGTCATAATCATGATTTCCTTTCTGATATATTTGAAATTTTATTGATCACTATTTCATCCTGTATTCATAGGTCCATCACCTTGGCCTTTTTCAGGAACAGCAGGATCGCGGCAGATATCAGGAGCACCGCGCCTGCCTGGTAGAATATGGCGGTCCCGCCACCGCCCGTATCCGGCAAGGTGTACATCACCTCGTTCACAAACTTATAGTCCACATCGGAAAGATCTCGGTTCGGGAGAATGATCTCCGCCTCGATCGTCCCGTCTGCCTTTTCCGTAACCAGGATATTCACTTCATAGACTCGCTCATCGTAATGAATATTTGTTTTGGCCGGATCTACTCTTTCAGAGATATAGTACGTATATGTACCTGCTTTTTCAAAGTGAAGCTCATCAAAGATCACCGTTCCGTCAGCAAGATTTCCCACCTGCTGGATAAGGTTTCCTGCGGAGTCCGTGAGATTAAATTGAAAATCACCGTTCCCCAGTGTTCCGTGCAGGAGCTCCTTACTTGCTGCCAGCTGGATCATCGCGGAATTCGAATGGAGTGTGAAGTCCAGTCCTGAATGATCCGGACATTTATTGTAAGCATCGACTACATGTGTATGTGTCAGATTAAATACGACATGATCCATACTGGTTCTCGGACCCGAACCTGTCTCATAGGCGGTGGAACTACTGAAAACCCATTCCTGCCCCTGCGGCTTCTCCGGATCATATTCATATATTCTTGATGCCGAAAGAATGCGATACATCTTTACATCGAAGGAAGCATGATCTACTTCACTGTAACTGTATTTAACCCTTCCTATCGTACTTATATCCGGCTCACCATTTTCAAGGAACTTATATTTTGATGTAAGCTCGTACTGAGACTGTCCTACGGTAGTTGTCGGATTTATATCGTAATCATCCGTCCTATAGCCGGTTCTCGGGATTCCATTCGCTTCGTCATACCAGAGGGTGTTTCCATTTCCGTCGAAGAACCTGACCGCTTCACCGTTCGATTGATAAAGGATACACTCGTTTACTTCTTCAACGTAGGTGAAATAGTAGTCCACCTGCTTATAGAGTTTCCCGTTTTCGATATAGATCCTGGTGGACGTATATTTACCGCCATCCGCGATCTCAATATCCGCATGGTCGAGCGTTTTTCCGGGAAGCACCCGTACATACATGCTTCTGGTTTGACCATCACAAGTCACATTCACGACATTCGTACCTTGTCCTTGTGCGTAAACGTCATTATATCTATATCCGTTTCCATTTTGCGTATCATTATACCGGCGGATAACACCGTTTCCTCTGTATTGTCCAAGCTGAGGGTCATTGTCTCGGAACCAGAATCCAGCCTCATTGGAAAGGAACCTGATCCAATCCCCCTCAGAAACACAGTACGGATTATTTGAATTACTGTACTGTTGCCAGGTACCGTAGTCACGCATATCTACCACAGTATTCGTGTCAGAAGGCACAACAGCTATGTAGAAGTCATTGTAATTGGCGTGATTTCCGTCCGCAAACGTAAGTCTTACCATACCCGGTGTATCCGCTTGATAAACCGCCGTGGTATTCCAGGTATTCGTTTCATCCAGTTCTTTATTCATACTGCCGTCTAATGTAAGATGAGCGTTTCCTCCGGAAAATCCGGTATCAATTGCAAATGTATCCGTCCGGTTGGTTGACTTTCCTATCAGCGTTATACTGTCGCCCACTCTCACAATATAAGGTTGTTGATTACTGTTTGGAATAGTTAATCTGCCATCGCCATTTACATCCGTACTCGGAAACCACGGTAATGATGGCAGATAATCGTGCACCTGCTGTCCGTGCACTTCGCCGACGGCGGTAAGCACATATATCGAGAAGCTCTCCGTGGTGAAGCTTCCGCCATTCTCATCGAGCTGCGCATCTTCCACTTCCGTGGCGCCATCATCTGTCAAGTGCAGGACTGAGAAAGAATCGCCTTCGAGTGCTTTTGCCGCGGGAAGAGTGATACTTACCTGTACAGCACAGCCGTCGAGCGGTTCGAGGACATTGCCGTCATCATCGATAAAGCGGATATCCACGGCAAGCGCGTCCTTAACCTCCCGGTTTTCTTCCAGCGAGGAATTTGCCATTGCCATCATCTCCGCATCGATCGTCACGTCGGAAGCCTTCATGGTTACTTTTTTTGCAAAAGCACCTGTCGGGGCAGTTGCCTGCACCTTGATGCCGGATTCGGTCTCGGCCGTATAGGTGATATAGGACTTCTGCCGGGAAGAACCGTCATTTCCCGGCTGCGACGGGGATACGCCGTCATTGTCAGACACCGGCTCTGTCTCGGGCTCTGTTGTTTCTTCAGTAAGAGAGGTATCCGAAATCTCCGATTCGTCAGAGACATCTTTCTCCGAAGGACCATCCGGATCATCGCTCTCTGAAGATTCCGGTCCGTCCATAACCTCATCCCTCGCACCCGGATCCGCCGAAGAAGTTCCGACATCTTCCGGAGCTTCTTCGCTGCCGGTTTCAGGAGTTTGGGGCTCCGTCATTTCTTCCGGATCTTTTTCCTTCGGAAGCCCGGTGTCAGGCACTGTATCTTCAACAGCAGTATTCAGCGTATCACTTTCATCCGCAGCAGTCTCCGAGAAAGTTTGCGCATCATCCGCGCGAAGCATCGGAGAGGCAAGAAGCGGGAGCAGGCTATTTCCCGAAAGGAGCATGCACAGCGCAACAGAAACCGAGAGCAGCTTTTTTCGGAGTTCCCCGGTCATCTGTGCCTTATTCGCTGTTTTCCTCATTTTTCGGGCCATAGTCTCTCCTTTACAACCACTATGTCCATGGCCAGATCCTGCCGATCACGTACCCCTGAATATCATCTTCATCGACAGCACCCATCGCCTTATTTCTGCTATCTGCCGCATTTTCGCGATCATCTCCGAGCACAAACACTTTCCCTTCCGGAACCTGATAGGGAAAAACCTGATCGCACTTGCCAAGTGCTTTTGCCGTAACATAAGGCTCCGAAAGAAGTTCTCCATTCAGGAAAACATTCCCGTCCTCGTCGATACTGACAGTATCTCCGGAGCAGGCGATCACCCGTCGCAGGATCAGCTTATTCTGCCATTTAATGGCACAAAGCTGACCTCGTCTTCCCGCGAAAGGCTTCATCAGAAGAACCACGTCACCATCCGTGTAGTGCGGATCCGAATTCCCGGAAATCGTCACCACCGGGAAGATGTAATAGGACAGGAGCACAGACAGTGCGCCTACGGCTGCAAGAACAACAATTACAGATACGATCGTTTTTCCGAACTTCCCGCCGGGAAACTTCCGGGTCTTCTCCGGTTTCGAAGCGGATCCTTTATTCGCCAAACTCTCTTCTCTCTCCTTTTCTGCCGTTCTCTGATCACTCGCCATCGGAGTTATAATATTGAAGTTATTGTAAAAGCATTATATTGCGAAACGAATGTGAAAAATATTATTTTTTTGTTAACAAAATCACTGCGATGCCCGATTCATTGGCATTTCACAATTTGTTACATTTGACTTTCTTATCTTTTTCTACTCTTCCTCGTCGTATGTGCCGGATGCATTGTCCAGACGGCGGGAGATGTCGTAAATGTCCTGTTTCATTTCGAAGAAGCCGTCGATCGGAAGATCATGAGAAGCAGCCGTCCCGCCTTTGATCAGGGCTTCCCAATCCGAGAAGGAACGGTCGAAGAAGAAGATCTGACGGCTCTCTTCACTTCCCGAAACGCAACCGATGGTATCGGTATAGGCAATGACAGTGTTTTTAAACTGCGGGATGCGGATCAGTTCACCCGGAAGAAGTTCCCACTCGGGGATCGGTTCTTTTTCCTTGGCATCTTCATAAGGAAGGACTTCACCGTTATCGGTCACACGGAGCTCCTCGCGGAGTTCTTCGCGGACCTCCATCAGTACCTGGCCCAAAAGGTTCTCGCCTCTCCATTTCGTGATGTCCTGCACCTCCGGATCCGATGTGGAAAGAAGGATGCCCCAGTCTTTATCACGTGGCGAACACTCGGCAAGGATCGCATTGCCCGTCGCAAGAAGCGTCTCCATCATGGAAGGATTCTGGGAAAACTTCGCGCGGATACCGCGCTTAACGACAACGAAGCGAGTTCTTTTCCAGAGGGCGGCATCAAATCCGTCGAAGAATTCTCTTCCCAGGATCTTGCACTGTTCGGGATCGGCGGTGCGCATGATCTCATCGCCCAGTGCACGCTGACCGAACATCATGACCTTCTGATACATCATGAACTGCTCGGAATGAAGATAGTGACGGCCCGCATAGTCAAACTCTGCAGGATACCAGTTACAAAAGCAACCGTTGTCTTCGTACTCGCGGTGGAAACCGATGATCTCGTTTCTCATGGTGACGTCCTCCTGTTCTTCGGGACTGCTGTTGTGTTTGTGAATATTATATCACGGGCTTAAGGTTCGCTTAAAGTATGCTTGCTAGACTGTCACCAAGAAACCAAAGATCGGAGATCAGAAAATGACATACCAAAGCGTTTTCCAAAGATATGAATATAAGTACATTCTTACCAAAGATCAGGTCGGCGCCGTGAAGCAGGCAATCTCCTCCGGGATGCATATCGACGAGTACGGTCCGACGACGATCCGGAACATCTACTTCGATACAGATGACTTCCGCCTGATCAGGACCTCCTTGGATAAGCCGGTCTATAAGGAGAAGCTCCGCCTGAGAAGTTATCGTTATGCCGAAAAAGACGATCTCATCTTCGCCGAGCTGAAGAAAAAGTATGAAGGCATCGTTTTCAAAAGAAGGACAGAAGCGACATACTTCGATGTCATGGATTGGCTTCTTTCTTGCGGAGATGCACCGCGTGACGAGCAGATCATGAAAGAGATCACATGCTTCCGGAATTACTATAAAGACTTGAAACCGAAGGTGTTTCTCACCTACGAAAGAGCAGCCTATCTTTCAGAAGATGATCCTTCACTTCGGATCACCTTCGACAGAAACATACTCGGAAGGAACCGGGAGATCAGTTTCAGCAGCGGAATCTACGGGAAGCAGATCCTCCCTCAGGATCAGGTCCTCATGGAGATCAAGTTTGCCGGCGCCATGCCGTTCTGGCTGGTTCAGCTTCTCTATAAACTGGATCTTCATCGCAGCAGTTTTTCCAAGTACGGCGAATACTACAAAAACTATTTGAAAGACAATATCAATGACGATATGAAAGGAGCGTTAATCTATGCTTAAGAACATTTACGACACCTTGATGGGGAATACGACGATCTCCGTCACCTCATTTTTATTTCCGGTACTCAGCGCCCTGCTTCTCGGCCTTTTCCTTGCCCTGATATATAAGCGGAAAAGATGTTCCAGCAGTTCTTTTGTCGGGACTCTCGCGATCCTTCCGACCGTCGTCTGTGTCGTCATCATGGCGGTGAACGGAAACATCGGCGCCGGCGTCGCGGTAGCAGGAACCTTCAGTCTTGTACGCTTCCGTTCCGCCCAGGGTACTGCCGGCGAGATCGCCGCGATCTTCATCGCCATGACCATCGGCCTTCTGACCGGCATGGGCTTTATTCTCTACGCGGCATTGTTCCTGCTGATCATCGGGATCTCGATGTTCCTGTTTTCACAGCTCGGCCTCGGAACAGATAATTCCGACCTTCGAAGAAGCCTTTGCATCGTAATTCCGGAAAATCTCAATTACACGGAAGTATTTGACGATGCCTTCAGTCGGTACACGACTTCTCACCGCCTGATCTCCTCGAAGACAGCTGACATGGGATCCATCTTCAAGCTGACCTACGAGATCTATCTGCGCGATGTTTCCTCGGAAAAAGCACTGATCGACGAAATTCGCTGCAAAAACGGAAATCTGGCGATCCTTTCGACGACCGTCATGCCAAAAGAAACTCCTGTGCTTTAAGAAATACAAGAAGATATGTAAAGGAACACACAAATGAAAAAGGAGAAAGACCATGAAAAATAAGATCCTTACCCAAAAAAACGTACTGACCATCGCCGTCTGCGCGGTACTCGCCGGATCGATCGGCGCTGTCGCATACTTCAAAGGGAAGAGCAATGACTCCTCATCCGCATCAATCACAATCTCAAATTCCGACTCGATTTCCGGAAATACGGAAAAATCCGGAAGCGCAGATTCGAAAAATTCCGGAACCGACAACGCCACGGTAAGCAACATGGCACTGAAGATTTCCGATAAAGATAACGAGACCACTTACAATGAGGCAGAAAGCACACTCATTGATCTTTCAGACACGACAGGTCCTGTAAAAATCACGGAAGAAGGCACCTACATCGTGACCGGAAAAACCGATGACGGCATGATCATTATCGAGGTCGACAGCGAAAGCGAGGATGTCCGCCTGATCCTTCGAGATGTTGTTATCAACAGTGCATCTTCCGCCGCAATCTACGTCCTCTCTGCAGACGAAGTCTACATCACCCTGGAAGGAAACAATATCCTCAGTAACGGCGGAAAGTATGAGGCGATCGACGAGAATGACATCGATGCCGTCATCTTCTCCAAAGACGACCTGACGATCAACGGAAGCGGCTCGCTGACGATCGATGCGATAGTCAGCCACGCCATCGTATGTAAAGACGATTTGGTCATCACGGGCGGAACTTACGATCTCACCGCGGAAACGGACGCTATCAACACCAATGATTCGCTCGCGATCACGAACGGCACTTTCGTCATTAAGGCCGGCGATGACGCGATCCACACCGACGGGATCCTGCAGATCGATAACGGAACATTTGATATCACCGCAGCAGAAGGCCTCGAAGGCACATACATCACGATCAATGACGGCACTTTCAACATCAGCGCAAGTGATGACGGCATCAATGCCGCACAGAAGGTCGAGGATTATCCGGTGACGCTGGTCATTAACGGAGGCAATATCAAGATCACCATGGGACAGGGAGATACCGACGGTATCGACAGTAACGGAGATCTCTACATCAATGGCGGAACGATCGATATCACCGGTCAGTCGACGATCGACTATGACGGGACAGCGGTGAAAAACGGCGGCACACTGATCATTAACGGGGTTACGACCGACACCATTCCGAACCAGTTCATGGGCGGCCCCGGCGGCAGAATGCAAGATGATCCGAACGCTAATACCGGCTCAGGAAACGTGCAGGGACCGGGCAGAATGCCCGGTGCTGATCGTTCCAATTTGCAGGGTTTTGACCCGGAAAAAATGCCCGAAGACTTCGACCCTGAGAATATGCCGGACAATGGCAGCCGCCAGGGCCGCGGAACTGACGGAAGAACCTCTGATGACAAATCGGTGTATAATGATGAAAAGAATTCATTCTGAAAAATAAGAAAGGAGAAGCAGGTCATGCGTATTTTGCTGGCAGAAGACGAAAAGTCCATGTCGCGGGCACTCACTGCCATATTGACGAAGAATAATTATTCCGTCGACGCGGTCTATGACGGGCAGGACGCTCTGGATTACCTTCTCCAGGGCTCGTATGACTGTGCGATCCTAGATGTCATGATGCCGAAGATCGACGGCTTTTCCGTCCTGAAAAAGATCCGTGAACAAAAGATCAACATTCCCGTGATGATGCTGACGGCAAAATCCCAGATCGATGACAAAGTCGAGGGACTGGACCTCGGCGCGAACGACTATCTGACCAAGCCTTTTGAGAGTCGGGAGCTCCTGGCTCGTCTTCGCGCCATCACCAGATCCGTAACGACGGCGGCAGATAATCTTCTTTCCTACGGCAACGTTACCCTCAACCGCGGCACCTATGAACTGAGTTCCGATAAAGGTTCCGTCAAACTTGCCGCCAAAGAATATCAGATAATGGAATATCTCATGGCAAATCCGGGAGTACTCATCTCCACCGACCGCTTCATGGAAAAGGTCTGGGGATTGGACTCCGATGCGGACATCAACGTCGTTTGGACAAACCTTTCCTATCTTAGAAAGAAACTCGCCTCGATCGGTGCAAACATTAAGATCAAGGCCACACGAAATGCCGGCTACTCTCTGGAGATCGAACCATGATCAGGAAACTTCGGATAAGACTCATATTGATCACCATGGCTGCCGTACTTTTGGTCATGATCATCCTGATCGGAGGCATCAATATCAGCAACTACCGCCAGGTCGTTTCCGAAAGTGACGAGATCTTAGATCTCCTCATGATCAACGGCGGTGCTTTTGCCGAACCAAACG
Organism: uncultured Clostridia bacterium; assembly: GCA_905235455.1. Taxonomy (GTDB): domain Bacteria; phylum Bacillota; class Clostridia; order Saccharofermentanales; family Saccharofermentanaceae; genus Scatonaster. Next base: position 3,248 of record CAJOLL010000007.1, on the reverse strand, counting down.
CGGGACGAGATCCGAAAGATATGACCGATCCGAGGACAGGCGAGGGCTTTCCCGAGATGCCCGATTTCGAAACGACGATCAATGTTGATGACGAACCGGGAAGAAGAGCCCGCTCCTTCATGCGCTTTGATGAAAGTCGCATGAACTCACCGGAGCTCGCTTATGAGACCAGATATTTCACCGTTATTTTCGATGAGAATGAGAACGTTATCTTTGCCGACACCAACCGCATCTCCGCCGTTTCGGAGACAAAGGCCGTCGAATATGCGCAAAAAGCACTTCGCAAGAGAAGTTCCTCCGGCTTCATCGGGGATTACCGCTATCTTGTCGGACAAGAAGATGAAGCCGGCTGCACGATGGTCATCTTTCGCGACTGCGGCGCCAGCCTGGCCCACTTCCGCAACTTCAAAAACATCAGTATTTTCGTTTCTCTCCTCTGCCTTCTCGGTGTAGGGATCCTGGTATTTATCGCCTCCGGTCGTGTTGTCCGCCCGGTTGCAGAAAGCTACGAGAAACAGAAGCGCTTCATCTCTGACGCGGGCCACGAGATCAAGACACCTCTGGCGATCATCTCTGCCGATGCCGATGTCCTGGAAATGGATCTGCAAAGTTTCGATCCTTCTTCCGAAAACGAATGGCTTTCAGATATCCGGACACAAACGAAGCGACTTTCGGAACTCACGGCAGATCTGATCGCGCTGTCGAAAATGGAAGAAACGACTACCACGCTCGAGATGAAAGATCTTAACCTTTCGGAGATGACAAAAAAACATGCCGGTTCTTTTGCCGCAGTGGCAGCTTCCGGAAATAAGAAAATCTCTGAAAAGATCGAAGCAGATGTTCACATCCAGGGCGACAAAAAGTCGATCGACTCCCTTCTTTCGATCGTTCTCGACAACGCCGTAAAATACTGTCCAAAAGACGGAAATATCGAAGTCAGGCTCGTCGGGGGCAAGCGCCACGTACACCTGGATATCACCAATGACACAGAAGAAGTGATCCCGGAAGACTCCGTCAAACACCTTTTCGAACGTTTCTACCGGACCGACAGTTCCAGAAACTCCGAGACCGGCGGGTACGGCATCGGTCTTTCCATGGCCAAGGCGATCGTGGAGAAACACAAAGGCCGCATTGCTGCGGCCTTTGATCCGGAGAAAAAACTTACGATCTCCATTATTCTTTGATCCAATTGTAAATGCAGGCGCCGTCCAAATGCGGGACGGTGCTTTTCGATCGGGATCAGCCGAAGAGAGCAAGGAGTGTACCTGCTGCTACGGCAGAACCGATAACACCTGCAACATTCGGGCCCATGGCATGCATGAGAAGGAAGTTGCCTGGATCTGCCTTCTGACCTTCCTGGTTGGAAACACGTGCAGCCATCGGAACAGCGGATACACCGGCAGAACCGATAAGCGGGTTGATCTTTCCCTTGGTAAGCGCACACATGATACGTCCGATCAGCAGACCGCCGAATGTGGAGAAAGCGAATGCGATCAGACCAAGACCGATGATATAGAGGGTCTGTGGCTTTAAGAAGTTTTCACCCATTGCGGTAGCGCCGACAGTAACGCCGAGGAAGATCGTAACAATATTGCACAGAGCATTCTGGGCAGTATCGGAAAGACGCTCGGTAACGCCGGACTCCTTAAAGAGGTTACCCAGCATCAGCATGCCGAGAAGAGGTCCGACGGACGGAAGGATCAGTGTGCAGATGACGGTAACGATGATCGGGAAACATACTTTCTCGACCTTTGAAACCGGACGGGTCTGCTGCATCTTGATCTTTCTCAATTTTTTCGGAACCATGGCCTTCATGATCGGCGGCTGGATAATCGGGATCAATGCCATGTAGGATGTAGGAATAAGCTGCAATGGCGATCGCCGAAAGAAGATGCGGAGCAAGCTTCGTGGTCAGATAGATTGCCGTCGGGCCGTCAGCACCGCCGATGATGGCGATCGAAGAAGCTTCTGAAGCATTAAATCCGATCAGGGAAGCCACAACGAATGCGAAAGAAATACCGAACTGTGCGCCGGCGCCCATGAAGAGGGACGATGGTCTGGAGATCAGCGGTCCGAAGTCTGTCATCGCACCGACGGCCATGAAGATCAGACACGGGAAAATACCGAGCTTAACACCGAGATAGATGTAGTCGAGAAGACCCGGAGCGACTTCTGCGGATGCGCCTCCGAGCAGATCCCAGTGGACATGTCCTTCAGCGAAGATCTCCGCGTGATAGAGACCTGCGATCGGAAGGTTACTCAGCAACATGCCAAAAGCAATCGGGAGAAGAAGGAGCGGTTCACACTTTTTGCCGATCGCCATATAGATCAACAGACCGGCTACTAGGAGCATTACGCCCTGCTGCCAGGTGATCGAGTAAATACCACTCGACTCCCATATATTCTTTAATGCATCAATAAACACGTTTGCGACCTCCTAACTTAAGAAATAGTTACGAGTACGTCGCCGGTGGCAACCGTCGCGCCCTTGGATGTGAGGATCTGTCCGACCGTACCTGCGCACGGAGCATAGATCTCGTTTTCCATCTTCATAGCTTCGAGAACGACCAGCAGATCACCCTCTTTAACAGCCTGACCGGCTGTTACGTTGATCTTCAGAATCGTGCCCGGGAGCGGTGCCGAGACAGGCGTGCCGGAGATCGGGCCGGCCGGGGCCGCAGCCGCTGCCGGAGCCGGAGCTGCCGCAGGAACTGCAGCAGGAGCCGCCGGTGCCGCAGCCGGAGCTGCTACTACAGCAGTTGTCTTAAGAAGGTTTGCTTTGCCCTTCTCCACTTCTACTTCATATACTTTATCGTTGATCGTTACGTTATAAATCATTTTGGCGTCTCTCCTTTACTTTTCTTCCACCAGCGAAATGGACTTGAATATCAGTTCATTGAGCGGGATACCGGTGTTGTCGCTGACGATCGCCATGATCATGGCTGCCGTCTTCTCATCACAGCCCTTCAGCTTGAGGGAACCGGAAGAAAATTCCTCGCCGGTTTCCTCTGCTACAGCTGCCGGTGCTGCCGAAGCTTTTACAGGAGCAGTATCCTTTTTCTTGGAAAAAGAACCGACAATTGCACCGAAGACACGGATGCAGACAAAGATAATGAAGAGAACGCAGAATACGATCGCCCATGTAAAAAGGGCAACGCCGAGTGCTTCTCCGACACCATACTTTCTCAATCCGTCTTCTACGGAAAGAATAACTAATTCGGGATTCATGAAGATCAATCCTCCTTCTT
>CAJOLL010000006.1 GCA_905235455.1 uncultured Clostridia bacterium | reverse complement strand
ATTCAATACCTATTTTTTTAGAAGGAATATATATATCCAATTCATGCTTGCTATCCAGAGCAGTCTTGCAACCACTTTCTGCATCTGGGAAACTCCTTTTGACATAAAAGAAAACTGCTTGCTCTGGAAATGATGTCTGTAATCGTCTTGCACATTTTTGACATCCTTGATTCTGAACGGTTCTGCTTTGTATGAGTTTCTGATAACCGTAACCGCAAACTGGACATATCCAATACGCTGGTTTTCTACATTTTGCTGTATACTCATCTGGTGATTTCGTGTTCTTAGTCCAATCCCATTCGGCAGCAATTTGAGGGAATTGGCTTGCCAAGTCATTCTTACCCTTAACCACAACTTGACCAGCACATGCAGGACAACCAGACTTATTCCTTGTCCGATTACTAACCTTCGCGAACCATATGTGACCACATTTAGAACATATCCACTCATAAGAATCATTTGTTCCTGGATTGACTTGTGAAGGAGAAATCTTGTTATTCGGACTCCATTCCTTTGCCAATTGTGGGTACTTCGTCATTAAATCGTTGTCTCCAGGCCACACTTTTTTGCCCGTACAGTATGGACATCTTTGCAGTTGGCTCGTACGAGCATAAACCTTCTGTGGAAAAGGATGTTTCTTCTCACATATCCAGTTAATCATCTGCTGAGAACCATAAGTAATTTCCGAGGGCAACATACCGTTGTTATTCGAATAATCCCATTCCTTGAGAATATATTCAATATTGTTCTTTTTACAATATGTCTCAAGATCGTTTATTCCTGGCTTTACTACATTTCGTACCATCTTACTCTTCTCCACCAATTCCAATTATCCTTCCCTTTTTTCCGAATGATGGTAACAGATAGTCAGATAAGACAATCATAATTTTTTAGTTTGGAAGATGACCTTCAAGTGCATCATACTGATCGTACTTGTCATCATCTCGGAAGAGTGGACAAATATCATAGTCTTTCAAATCCAAATCAATATTCCAGTTATTTATCAGTTTTGCCTTAACTACATCAATATCCGACGGATTATCGAAATCAAACTTTATAAGTATCTCTGCTTTTACAGTAGCACCTGCCGTTTTGACGCGCAGATTTGCTAATTCCATAACACAATAGCAACTTTCTTCTCTATCCCAATAAGATCTATCTTCATCGATTATGAGTCCTGATCCAGAAACCTGAATATCTGCTTCTATCTGAATCAGAATTTGATCACGACTTATTTTCAATGGAACAAAGGTGTCTCCTATATCTGAGATTTTAACTGATTCCATTTCAAATTCTTCTTCAAACTCATACTCAGAAACATCGTAGCTTTCACCCTCAAGAATACTCTCCAATTTTGTCTTTATTTCTTCACAGGATGCATCAAAGATTTCCTCCATCATTTCTTTGCTGAGAACACAATCAACCGCATTTACCAATTTGATAGCATTCTCTATGCTATCAACCACTTGAACATTTTCATAATTATCAAACGCAGCTTTCCAGTCATTATCGCTACTAACTACTAATAGTATGTCGTTAACATGCTCATCCATATACATTTTGACTGATTCAATAATTACTGCATCCGGAAACTCTCTTTTTTTCTTTCCTGTTTCAGAAAACGGCGGGATTGCATTAAAATACTTTGCAAAAACACTCTCCCAATTCGGATATTTCAATATTTCCGCATTACCGTATATGTCAAGATACTTCTTATATAAGCCATCCTTTATATCAACCGCCTTGATTTTGTTGATTAGTTCCTCATCATAGCAACCAGCATACTTCAATAAGTTTTCATTGTTGGATAAAAGACGAGCTATTTTGTTTTGAGTACCTACCAAAGGTGAATCTGGTATATGTTTCTGTATTTCACCATCTAAAACAGGGTGTGTTAATAACAATATATTTTTCTCCGCCAATGCCGCAAAAAAGGATGGCAACAATTCGGAGTTGATACCTAAAAAATCACTATCCGCAATATAGAATGCAGATGTATCAACAATAACAGTCGTAATCCTAGATTCATCCACGCTTATGCTCCGCCTTCCTTAATTTCTAGCTTCCAAATTCATTATATCACCATAACGTTTTTGAAGAATCGGTTAGAAAATGAAAACGACGATCGGATCATTAGTATCCAATCGTCGTTCCATGGGCGCATCTTTCGCGTTACTATTATAACTTTTGTTAAATGCTTGTTAAATCCCGTTTTTTGATTTAACAACTTCTCGCAAACCCTTAATTTGCAGGGGTTTCCAGACACGCTTTTTAGTTTTGGCGGAGCCGGTGGGATTCGAACCCACGTGTCCCTCACGAGACAAACGGTTTTCAAGACCGCCTCGTTATGACCGCTTCGATACAGCTCCATGTCTCATAGCTTGCTAATTTTACTAACTTTGACTTCTTATGTCAACTAAAGCAAGGAGGCCTTTCGCAACCGGACGGCCTCTTTGCTTTGATGAAAGTCTATGGCATCAGTTTTCCATCATTTCAAGTAAGCGGTCCAGGTCATCGTAGGAATAATACTCGATGACGATAGTTCCTTTCCCCTTTACTTCGTCCTTCAGCTTTAATTTGACCTTTGTGCCGTAGTACGAGGTTAATTTGTGTTCCACATCCTTTGTGCTGACAGCGACCGCATTTGACCCCTTCTCTCGCGTTTTACGAGGGGCCGGAGAAGGACCGCTAAGGATCTTTTTGACATATTCTTCTGCTTCACGGACGCTCATCTCTTTGATCATGATGACATCTGCTGCTTTTTTCTGTTCTTCCTTGTCGGTAATGGCAAGAAGTGCACGGGCATGACCTGCAGAAAGATCACCGTTTCGGATGAAATCCTGAAGCGATTCATCGATATTCATCAATCTAAGTGTATTGGCAATTGCAGGACGGCTCTTTCCGAGTTTCTTTGCAAGAGCTTCCTGAGTAAGGCCATGTTCTTTCATAAGGTTATCCATGGCAAAAGCTTCTTCAAGAGGGTTTAAGTCCTGACGTTGGATATTCTCGATCAGGGCCTGCTCCATGGTCTGTTGATCCGTAAGATCCCTGACGATGGCAGGAATAACTTTAAGACCTGCAAGACGAGATGCTCTCCATCTTCTTTCACCTGCTACGATCCTATATCCGGAACCTCTTTTCGATACGATGATCGGCTGGATAACTCCGTTTTCTTTAATAGAATCTGCCAATTCCTGCAAAGCATCTTCATTAAAACGCTTTCTCGGCTGCTCACTGTTTGGAGAGATGTCATTAATTTTCAGTTCTATTACAGAATCCTTCTGTGTTTCCGGAATTCCGTCAACAGAAAGAAGCGCCCCTAATCCTTTTCCTAAACCTTTCTTAGTAGCCATGTTATCACCTCATATATTGATATTCGTCTATATGTTATGCGTTCTTAAGTTCTCTTCAGAACCTCGTTAGCAAGAGCCTGATAGGCGACTGATCCTTTTGACTTCGGATCATATTCTTCGATCGTCTGGCCATGACTCGGAGCCTCTGCAAGACGAACATTTCTCGGGATAAAGGTCTTGAATACTTTGTCTCCGAAGTATTTCTGAACCTCTTCGACGACCTGCTTAGTAAGCTGCGTACGGCGGTCATGCATAGTGATGACAACACCGAGGATACCGATGGACGGGTTCAGTTTTTTCTTGATCATATTAATGGTATCGATCAGCTGGGTTAATCCTTCCAAAGCATAATATTCGCCCTGGATAGGAACAATTACTCCTTCACTTGCTGCTAATGCATTGATCGTAAGTAAGCCGAGCGACGGCGGACAGTCGATAATGATATAATCATATTTATCCAAGACGGGCTCAACTGCTCTTTTAAGGATCGTTTCTCTGCTGATTGCAGACACCAATTCAACTTCTGCACCTGCAAGATTGATATTTGTCGGGCACATATCTACATTCTTTACCGATGTAGCTGTAATCACATTATCGATATCTTCTTCATTTACAAGAAGATCGTATACGGTATTCTCCAGTTTTGACTTATCAAAACCATATCCGCTGGTTGCATTCCCCTGCGGATCAAGGTCAATAATCAGCACTTTCTTGCGTTTTTTCGCTAAAAATGCGCCCAGATTGACGGCTGTTGTGGTTTTTCCCACACCGCCTTTTTGATTTACGATAGAAATTACGTATGCCATATGTGCTCCTTATCATTTTTATTATCATAATATTATCAGAAATGATGCAAATGATATATGTCAGTTGTTTTACACTTTTCAAAGTAAAATTCAGAAAAACTTCAAATTTGTATCTTTCCTTTTTCCGTTTTTTGTATTTAGTTTAATGTTTCACGTGAAACATTGTCAGATTATTGTTCTTGCAATTGTTTTGAAAAGCATAATAACCTTCAGAAAATTATAAAATCCTTTTTTCGTAGATTACAATAATTGTTTTTTACAAAATGATTTGTTTCACGTGAAACAATCAAATTTCAAAAGAAATAAAAAGAACTTCGTTTTTGACCCGAAGTTCTTTTGTAGTTATGTTATTCAGATATATTATTCAGATATTGATATTTAATATTACATATCCAACTGAGCAAATTTTGCATTTGCTTGGATGAATTCTTTTCTTGGTTCAACCTGATCACCCATGAGAAGTGTCATTGCTTCGTCAGCCGCCTGAGCATCTTCGATAGTTACTTTTAGAAGTTTTCTTGTAGCCGGATTCATTGTTGTTTCCCAGAGCTGTTCGGAACTCATCTCACCGAGACCTTTATAACGTTGGATCTTAGGTTCTTTCCATCCGGTCTTCTGCTTGATTTCTTCGACTTCTTTGTCGTCATATGCATAATATCCTTCATTACCCTGATATACACGATAGAGCGGCGGACAAGCGATGTAAGCATATCCGAGTTCTACGAGAGGTCTCAGATAACGGAAGAAAAAGGTAAGTAGAAGTGTTCTGATGTGAGATCCGTCGACATCGGCATCAGCCATGATGATTACTTTATGATAGCGAAGTTTCTCCGGATCGAAATCATCACCGATTCCGGCACCCAATGCCATAACTACAGGCTGCAGCTTCTCATTGCCGTAAACTTTGTCAATTCGGGCTTTTTCAACATTCAGCATCTTTCCCCAGAGAGGGAGGATCGCCTGATATTTTCTCTCACGCCCTTGCTTTGCAGATCCGCCTGCGGAGTCACCCTCAACAATGAAGATCTCGCAGAAAGTCGGGTCTTTTTCTTGGCAATCAGCAAGTTTTCCCGGGAGAGTATTTGATTCAAATACACTTTTTCTTCTCGTCATATCACGTGCTTTTCTAGCCGCTTCACGGGCGCGGGAAGCCGACAGGCATTTGTCCATGACGATTTTCGCCACATTCGGGTTTTCCTCGAGATACTGGGCAAGCTTTTCAGACATAACTGTCTCCACAAGCGTTCTGATTTCAGCATTTCCCAACTTTGACTTTGTTTGACCTTCAAACTGCGGTTCCGGAAGCTTTACGCTGATGATCGCGCCGATACCTTCTCTGGTATCTTCACCCTGGAGATTTCTGTCTGAGTCTTTAATGTACTTATACTTTCTGGCATAGTCGTTAATAACCTTTGTCAGTGCGCTCTTAAAGCCGGTAAGGTGGGAACCGCCCTCGACTGTAGCGATGTTATTTGCATAAGAATAGACGTTCTCCGTAAAGGAATCGTTATACTGGATAGCGACCTCTACGAAGCACTCTCCGCTTCTCTGGGCGATATAGATCGGCGGCTTATGAAGTGCCTCTCTATGGCGGTTTAAGTACTCTACGAAGGAGATGATACCACCGTCATAGTGAAGTACTTTATCGGCCGGTTCTTCGGCACGATCGTCACGAAGGATGATAGTAATCTCTCTATTCAGAAAAGCCATTTCACGATATCGTGTGATCATGGCATCGAAGTCGAAACGGCAGTCCGGAAAGATCTCCGGATCCGGCGTAAATACAGTGGTCGTACCGGTATCGTTCTCATCGCATTTTCCGACGATTTCGAGAGGAGAAGTAGTCTTACCACGCTCAAACTCGATGTGATAGATATTTCCTTCTCTACGGACTTCTACAACCATCTTGGACGCCAGAGCATTAACTACGGAAGCACCTACACCATGAAGACCGCCGGAAACGCTGTATGCACCGCCGCCGAATTTACCGCCGGCATGAAGTACCGTATGAACGACTTCGACGGTAGGAATACCCATTTTCGGGTGAATACCGACCGGAATACCGGAACCGTTGTCCTTTACGGTAACAGAACCATCTGTATTTACCGTGACATAGATCGTATCGCAGCGGCCTGCGAGCGCCTCGTCGACAGAGTTCGCTACGATCTCGTATACAAGGTGGTGAAGACCTCGAAGAGTCGTATCACCGATATACATACCCGGACGCTTTCTGACGGCTTCAAGACCCTCTAAGACCTGAATATCTTCTTCGTTATATTCTTTCTTATTTGTGGTATCGAAATCATCCTGTCCCTGAGTCGCCTGTTCGAGATCTTCGAGGGAGTCCTCTTTATAATCTTCGGTCAAAGCACGCGGGTCAGCTGCGAGGTTCACAAGACCATCTGTCTCTTCCTGGACCTCGTAGTAGAATTCTCTCTGTTCTTCCGGCTGATTCTGCTTCTCATTTTCGTTCTGCAGATTCTTCTCGTCGTCCATTTTGTCTTCTTTCCTTCCTTTTTTCCCGAAATTACGATTCTTCGGGAAAAGAACTGATATTTTGATCCAATACTCCGAAAAGCACTGGTATCTGCTGTTTTGTAACAATGTTAATGACCGGTATCGGGCATCTTTTTCGCGCTGTCGATGCGCTTTTTGAGTGTCATTACCGAAAGAGGAGAGACATAGGTCCGATCGTCTGTAAGGATCAGGGATCTTGGTATCTCTTCAGAGACATATTCGAGGATGTTCTCATCTTCCTGCTGCCGCAGAAAATCATTCATATCCGAGGATGAAGCTTGTACGGTCTCGAGGTTGACCAATCCGATGATCGAATCGATAAGTATCGTATATTCTCCGCCGATATGAACGAACATCCAAACGCCTCTTTAACACTATCAGTTTTGACCATAACATTATACCATAAAAGGCATCGGAAAGGTCAATTTTCTACCCGTTTCCCATTCTCTTTACAGAGCCTTCGGATACCTCAAAAAAGGCTATTTTCGATGCTTTTTCCAGCGAATCCGCAAGTTCTTGTTCAATGAAGGATTTATCGGTGCAGGTAATGAAAATCTGCGCATCTCCGATCTCAGAAAGAAGGCACTTTCTTCTTTTCGCGTCCAGTTCTCCGAAAACGTCGTCTAAAAGCAGCACGGGAGAGTCATTTGTCTCTTCTCTCATGATGTCCAGTTCCGCAAGTTTCATGGACAGTGCTGCCGATCTTTGCTGCCCCTGAGACGCGAACATACGAAGACCGTCTCCGTCTAAAGACATGAACAGATCATCTCTCTGAGGACCGTGATTAGTTGTTCCGCGAAAGAAATCCTCTTCTACGGAGTTATCCCACTTGGAAATAAGAGCTTCAACGATCTCCTCATCTGAGTTCTTTTCGAACATATCGACGGGAACGCATGTCTTATATTTTACATAAAGCGACTCTCTTCCGTTTGAGATCTTTTCATGATGCACTTTGGCAAACTTCGCAATCCGAAGGGAGAATAAATACCTGTCACGCATGATCTTTACTGCGGATCTTGCCATCGGTTCATGCCAGATCGACATTTCTTCCTTTATCGCATCAGAAAGCACTTTATTATTGCCGGCACGTGCGTTTTTTATGATGCGGTTACGGTTCATCAGTAACCGGACATAATTGGACAACTCATAAAAATACGAAGGCTTTACGGACGAAAGAAGAACATTTAAATACTTTCGACGTATCGAAGGACCATCTTTTATGAGCATCAAGTCTTCAGGAGCGAATATAACAGCGTTAAAAATCCCGTAATAATCGGCTATTTTGTCAAAAGGAACATCATCGTGACAAACGATCTTTTTTGCACGTTTTGAGGAGATCTCATCACCCAATCCGTCATCATACATGACGGAAACCGACTCATCGTAAGCATTAAACGAAGCAGTCAGATGCAGTTTTACCTTATATCTGTGTTCTCCGTGAAAGATCATATCACTGTCTTTGGATGTCCTGTGAGAATGCGTCGAAGTACAAAGATAAACAGACTCTATTATATTCGTCTTTCCCTGGGCATTTGAACCGTAGAAAACATTAACAGAAGGCTCGACCTTAAGATCAAGCCTTCTGTAATTTCTGAAGTTTTCAAGTTCAATGGAACGTATATACATACCGTACGTCCTTAAATTAAAAGCTTACGTAAAAAGCAATTACTTACGCAATGGAAGGATCAGATATGTATAACCGTCTCCTTCTACCGGAACGACTACGGACGGACCGTTTGCACCGGAGAAGAGGAATTTTACGGTATCTTCATCGATGGCACGGAGCGCATCCATGATGTACTTATGATTGAAATCTACATTAATGAGTTCACCTGTGATCTGGCAATTTACTTCTTCACGGAGATTACCAAGTTCAGTGGAAGATCTGATCACGAGAGTTTCTTCATTATCCATAGAAAGATTTACCGGACAGCGACGATCTTCCTTCTGAATGATGAGAGAAGCACGCTCTACGGCGTTCAGAACCGCATTCTTATCAACGATCATCGTCGTAGAAGAATTCTTCGGTACGATGGCATGATAATCCAGAAATTCACCATTGATCAATCGGGATACGATCCTGAACTTACCGGTATCGAAGAGAATGTGGTTGGTGGAAGCGTAGATAACGACTTCCGCATCCTTACCGGTAAGAATACGAGCAGCCTCGTGAAGTGCTTTTCCGGGAATAAGAAACTTCATGACAGGAAGATCTTCGCCGATCTCCTGCTTTCTGTGTGCCATTCTGAAACCGTCGATAGATACGACGTTAATATTCTTTCCGTCAGATTCGAAAAGGGAACCGTTAAGGATCGGACGACCTTCATCCGTCGAGATTGCAAAGATCGTCTGGCTGATCATATCTCTTAAGATTTCCTGATTCAGGATGATCTTGTTGTCATCACCAACTACCGGAATCGTCGGGAATCCTTCTGCGGAAATACCATTGATCGAGAACTTGGATGTACCGCTCTCGATATCAATCACCATTCTCTCATTGGAAGAAATGGCAACTTCCTCATCCGGGAGCTTTCTGATGATCTCACCGAATACCTTGGAAGGAATAACGATGGATCCTTCCTCCATTACATCTGCTTCTACAAGTGCTTCAATACCTGTCTCTAAATCATAGCCTGTAAGCTTTACGCCCTTAGAAGAGGCCTCAATTAAAATTCCATCTAATATAGGTAGAGTAGAACGAGTTGAAACTGCTTTCTGAACGATCGAGATAGCTTCGACCAGATTGTCTCTTGAAATAACAAGTTTCATGAGTTTCATTCCTCCGTCTGAATTTATCAAATTAACACCATATATTATACAGGAAAATTACAAAAATGCTACAAAGAAAACTCGAATAGACATAGAAAATATGGATATATTCATGTTTTCACGCATCTGAAAGTTTTCCACTTATTCCACTAAATATCAAAAACATAAAAAAGAAGGAGGAAGGTCGGAACTGTCCTGTTTAACAAAGATAAAAGCAAGAAGAAAAGTAATTCTCCTTCATATTATTATGCCCTGTGAAAATGGTGAAAAAGTACTTCAAATGCTGATATTTCAACGTTTTTTATGTTTAAAACAAGTGAAAAGTAATGTGCAAAAAACAAGAGGTTATCAACTCTATTCACAAGTCGGGGATATCCACAAAATATGCACTTGTTTTCCTACGGAAGTTTTCCACAATTACACTCTTTATAGTGGAAAACTTTAATTAAAAAGACGCTTTTTAATGGAATCGATACGGATAGAAAGTTCAGTGTCGTTATTTTTCAAACCTGTTTCAATTTTGTTACATGCATGAAGGACCGTGGAATGGTCTTTGCCACAGAAAAACTCTCCGATTTTCGGATAGGTCATGTTCAATTCGGAACGGCAGAGGAACATGCAGATCTGACGCGGTACAATGATCTCTTTGCTGCGTTTGTTAGACATGATGTCATTGACTGTGATGTTATAAGCGCGTGCGACGACTTCGACGATGATCTCCGGCGTGACCTGCTTGGCCTGCTTTGGAGAAATCATGTCTTTAAGTGCGATCTTTGCGTCATCGATCGTAAAGGAATTTGCCAGGAAACAGTAGGCGACGACTGTTTTATAAGCACCGTCGAGCTCACGGATGTTCGAAGCAAAGTTAGATGCAATATAATCCACGATATCGTCGGAAAGAGAGATATGCTCGTCCTGCATCCTTCTGTTGAGGATTGCGATACGTGTTTCATAGTCCGCCGGTTGGATATCGACGATCAGACCGGAAGAAAAACGGGAACGAAGTCTTTCTTCCAGGTAAGAGAGGCTTTGCGGCGGCTTATCACAGGTCATGAGGATCATCTTGCCGGATTCGTACAGTTCATTAAAAGTATGGAAGAACTCGACCTGGGTTTGTTCTTTTCGCTCGAGAAACTGGATATCGTCGATTAGAAGAAAATCGGCGTTTCTGTATTTTTCACGGAAATCATCGTATTTTCCGCTCTGGATCGTTGCGATGAATTCGTTGACGAAGCGCTCGCAGTTGACATAGACGACTTTTTGGTTCGGCATTTTTGCTTTTACGGCATTACCTACGGCGTGCATCAGGTGCGTCTTACCAAGTCCGGATCCGCCATAGAGGAAGATCGGATTATACTGTTTGCCTCCGTCGGCAACAGAAACACAGGCAGCATGAGCGAAGCGGTTTCCGGCTCCGACGATAAAGGAATCGAATGTATATGCGGGATTCAGCTGAAAAACAGAAGATTCCGAAGTAACCGGAGGGGTAGAAGAGGAGTGCTGATGGATCATTTCCAATGTTAAAGAAGAATCCGGAAGCTCGACCTTGACGTCAAGGTCTTTTCCGATCGCAACGGAAATACAATTGCGGATTAAAGGGATCATCGGTGTGATCTGTTCCTGGGAAAAGGCATCCGGGGTTGTGAGGATAAGGATATCGTTATTGGCAAATGCAGGAGTAACAGGCTGGAAGAATGTCTTGTACTTAACTTCAGACACTTCATCCTTCAGCAAAGCCATGGTTTGACTCCAGATCTTATTTGCATCCATCCTTGTTTCACCCACTTCTAAATTTCTTCGCGCTCATTCGAGTCCCCCTCGCGAAGATAAAAAAAGTAGAATCATCATATCAGAATTTTCCACTTTCTGAAAGTATCTGCTATAATTATTCGCAAAGAATTTTACTTATGGGGAATATATGTTTAGAAAAAGAAACGGTGACATCAACTGGAGAAATATCATTCTTCTTGCAGTGGCATTCATCTGCCTTGTCGTAGGTGTTGTTCTGCTTCTGATCGATCCGATCAAAGAAATGAAGCGTCAAAAAGTGACTGACGATATGTATGAGAGTATCGTGGAGGCAAGTCAGACGACATTTGTCGTTAAAAGCTCCGGGAACGAAGTCAGTGGTGAAGAATTTGAATATTACTACGGTGAAGAGTATGAGGAAGGCGGCGCCGCCGACTATAAGACGATCGTGGCGGAGCTTCCTGAAGAGGTCGTTCTGACTGCTCTCGGCACGATCCGTATCCCCTCGATCAATGTAGATATCCCGCTTTGGGATGATGCGACGATCGTTTCCCTTCGTTACGGTGCCGGAAGGCTCAAGGGCACGGCTGATCCCGGACAGGAAGGAAACATGGTCATCCTCGGACATAGAATGAGAGCCGAAGGTAAGCTTTTCCATGCTCTCGGTGAAGTAAAGATCGGAGATACGATCGAAATTAACGGTATTGACGGCAAGAACTATGTTTATGTGGTCGACACGATCCACGAGATGGTAAGCCCGGAGGATCTGGATCAGTACATCGATATCGATGACGGTACCGGAAAACAGATAACTCTCGTAACATGTACTCCGCTTGGGGTTGCGACGCACAGACTTCTGGTCGTCGGACACCTTCAGGAATGAGGCAAAGAGATATGGCATCAATCCGATTTCACATCGCAGTTTTTTCCGCAAAGTGTACGCATCTGGCATTACGCCTGATGGGAAGAGGAGCGACCACACTTCCGGGTAAGATTGCCGCGAAGATAGATCCGAAGATACTCCAAAAGCTCTGTAAGGGACGCGACTGCGTGACCATCACGGGAACGAACGGCAAGACGACAACGACACACATGATTACCGACATTTTCAGAAATTGCGGCTATACCGTCGTCACGAACGTGTCCGGCGCGAACCTTCTTTCCGGTGTTACGACCTCCATGATCTTCGGCATGAAGGACATGAAGAAAGCGGAAAAGGAAGGAAAGAAGATCATTTGTGTCTTGGAGACTGATGAAGCGGCCTACGGAAAGATCGCCTGCCAGATCATGCCGAAAGTTTCGGTCGTCACGAATCTTTTCCGTGACCAGCTCGACCGGTTCGGTGAACTTGCGCACACCCGCGAACTGATTGCGAAGGGCTTGGATTCCTGCGAAGCGCGGATTCTTCTTAACAGCGACGATTCCCTCGTTTCCGAGCTTTATCACGGACGTGAAGGAAGGACGGTCTTCTATGGTCTTTCCGAAGAGTCCATGCACTACAACAATGTAACCTATCCGGACAGATCCGGTGTGCTTCCGGCATCTTCGGATGCGGAATACTGCACGGGCTGTAAGACAAAATACACGTATACGGCGCGTTCTTTCGGACATCTCGGCGCTTTTTGCTGCAACAAATGCGGAAAAAAAAGACAGTCTCCGAGATTATTCGTAAAGTATGACCTTTCGAAGAATCCGTCGGACGAAGGATATGAGATTTCTCTTTGTGACGGCGGTGCAAACGGCGACAGGGCTTCTTCGGAAGAAAATACCGGTCTTATCGAAAAGCGCGTGAAGCTTCCGATCCCCGGCATGCATAATTTTTATAACTCAATCGCGGCAGTTTCTGCCTGCGTTTGCATGGGTGAAAAGATCGGTGATACTGAAAGTCTCTCCTTTGATAATTGCGCAGCCGCACTCGAGCATGTCGAAGCGGCATTCGGTCGCATGGAGAAGATCAGTATCGGCGATAAGAAGATATGTGTCTTGCTCGTCAAGAACCCGGTCGGACTGGACCGTGCGCTCTCGTTTGTCGCAGGTGCTTCGGATGCCGAAGGTATCTATATGCTTCTGAACAGTAATATTGCGGACGGAAAAGATGTTTCCTGGATCTGGGATGTCGATTTTGAGTCCAAGGAATTTCCTGAAAAAGTTTATGTTTCGGGCGACCGCTACGGCGACATGATGCTTCGTATCGTCTATTCCGGCGTAGACAAATCCCACATCATTGCCAAGCCGATGGAAGAATGCGCAGATCTTCTGGATCAGGCGATCTCTGATTCGACTCCGGGCAAATGCCTTTATATCCTGCCGAACTACACCTCGATGCTGGCGCTTCGATCGATACTGGTCAAACGTTATCACCTGAAGGATTTCTGGAAATGACGAAAGGAAAGTGCTTTTCGAAAATGGATAATATGGAAAAAGAACTTCGCATATGTCATATGTATCCGGATCTCCTGAATCTCTACGGAGACCGGGGGAATGTCCTGAGCCTGATCAGAAGGGCGGAGCTGCGCGGCGTGAAGGTCAGACTGATTCCGGTCTCGATCGGCGATGAGTTTAATGAAAATGATTTCGATATTGTATTTCTCGGCGGTGGCCAGGATGCGGAGCAGAACGTGATCCGCAGGGATTTCGTGGAAGAGAAGGGACCGAAGGTCAAAGAAGCCATCGAAAACGGCATGGTCTTCCTTTGCATCTGCGGCGGCTATCAGATGCTCGGAAAGTATTACCAGGAGCATGACGGCACGAAGATCGAATGTTTAAACGCGATCGATATCTATACGGTTGGTGAGGATGTCCGTTATATCCAAGACACGATCTATGAAGCGGACTTCCTGAAGGAAGACGGGATTTCAGACAGCGCTTTGCTTTACGGATTTGAGAACCACAGCGGAAGAACGTATCTGGGACCTTCCGTAAAACCGATGGCCAAGGTGATCGAAGGCGCCGGAAATAACGGAAAAGACGGCTTTGAAGGAGCAATCTACAAGAACGTGTACTGCACATATTCGCACGGAAGTTTCCTGCCGAAGAATCCGCGCATGACGGATCATCTTCTTCGGCTCGCACTTAGACGCAGATACGGAGAAGACTATGAATTGTCGGAGCTTTCGACAGAGAGCGAAGACTTCGCACGTTCTGCACTTCTGAAGTACAAGGAAAAGGGAAATACGGCCCCGTAAAAAATCAGGTCGCGCGGTCGCGGCCGAGATTTTTCGATGTGTACAGACGCTCGTCGGCCGTGTGGATCAGGTCGGAAACACTGTTGCTGTCCTGATAGCAGGAGATTCCCATGCTGGCCGTAAGGCGGACAGGAGCCGATCTTTCATCGAGAAGGATCGGGGCTTCGGATAGCGCCAGACGGACACGCTCGGCCTGCTTCTTAGCGCCTTTAAGAGGCGTGTCGGGCAGAAGCATCATAAATTCGTCTCCGCCGATACGGAAGACCATGTCGGACTTTCTGCATCGGGAAGTAAGGATGCCTGCGACGAGACGCAGCACGTCATCTCCCTTGTTGTGGCCATATGCATCATTGATCTTCTTGAAAAAGTCGATATCCAAAGAGATCAGGGAGAAGGTATCGTCCGGGTCAATCTTCTTTTTGTAATTTCTGCGATCGTATTGAGAAGCGGTCTTCTCGATCATCTCGTAGAAATAACGGCGGTTGAAAAGTCCCGTCAGATCATCGACCTGTGAAAGTCTCTTGAGTTTTTCATTCGTGCGGCTCAGCTCTTCTTCCACGATCTTAAGCGCAGTGATGTTACGGCTGATGCCCCAGGTGCCGATTACTTTGTCGTTTTGATCAATGATCGGATATTTGGATGCGGAATACCAGACGACGGACCCGTCGGGTTTCTCGAGTTTTTCGGTATTGGAAATGAGGGGGATCCGGGTTTCCATGATCTCCACCTCTTCTCTTCTGGCACGAGCGGCGAAATCCTTCGGGAAGAAATCGGCATCCGTTTTTCCTGCCATTTCGCGCGGGTCACTGACACCAAACTGCGCGGCATGGGCACGGTTATTCCAGATGAAGCGGGAATGAGCATCTTTGAAGTAAATGGTATCGTTGGAATAGTCACGAATGACTTCCAAGATCTTTTCGTCGGAAAAGATCGGATCCGATTTTTTCTTAGCCATAAATGAAGCTCCTTACCAGTCTCTTTTCCTAAACCGTCGTAAAATTACTTCCGAATAGTACGTTTTTCCCATGTTTCACATTATCTCAAAAAAAATGGAAAAAAGAAATAGAGAAAAGCATTTCTTCGCGGTTTCTGCTATACTGTGACTGTAATTCTAAGAGAAACGGTGACCTTATGAAGCTGGAAATCATGGATACCACCCTTCGGGATGGTGAACAGACCCCGGGAGTTTCTTTTTCTCCCGGTGAAAAATTAAGTATTGCCAAGATCCTTCTTGACGAAGTCAAAGTAGACCGGGTCGAGGTCACTTCCGCGCGCATTTCCGACGGTGATTTTGAAGCGCTTCAGCGCATTACGGGATGGGCAAAAGAAAAGGGGTATCTCGATAAGGTCGAGGTACTTGCTTTTGTCGATCGAGGACATTCTCTTTCCTGGATCGAAAATGCCGGCGGACGTGTGATCAATCTCCTTTGCAAAAGCTCTCTTCACCATCTCACCGCGCAGCTCGGAAAGACGCCGGAGCAGCACGTCGGCGAGATCAGAAGAGTCATTGAAGATGCGGCCTTCCGCGACATGAAAGTTAACATTTATCTGGAAGACTGGTCCAATGGTGTCCAGAGTGATTTTGAATACGTAAAAATGCTCGTTTCCGAGCTGTCCGTACTTCCGGTCGAAAGGATCATGCTTGCGGATACCTTAGGTATTCTGACACCGGATATGACCTACGAGTATGTCGGCAAGATGGTCTCTTTATTTCCGGAGGTACACTTCGATTTTCATGCACACAACGATTACGACATGTCGGTCGGAAACACCGTCATGGCCGTAAAAGCAGGCGTTAAGGGTGTTCATGTTACCGTTAATGGTCTGGGCGAGCGCGCGGGCAACGCGCCGCTGGCTTCGATCGTCGGCGCCGTATCCGACTTCTGTGATAAAAGATCGATCAATGTCAATGAAACGGCGCTCGAGCATGTCAGTAAGGTGGTCGAGTCCTTTTCGGGCATGCGTATTCCGAAGAACCAGCCGATCACAGGCGCATCGGTATTTACGCAGACCTGTGGCGTGCATGCGGACGGCGACACGAAGGATTCTCTGTACTGCAATAAGCTGGCACCGGAGCGTTTCGGACGTATGCGTCAGTACGCGCTCGGAAAATCCAGCGGACGCGCGAGCATCGCGAAAAACCTGGAAGAGAT
The DNA here is from genome assembly GCA_905235455.1 of uncultured Clostridia bacterium. Classification (GTDB taxonomy): domain Bacteria; phylum Bacillota; class Clostridia; order Saccharofermentanales; family Saccharofermentanaceae; genus Scatonaster. The sequence continues at coordinate 75,402 of CAJOLL010000006.1, read as the reverse complement.
CGGTCTGAATCTGGATCAGGATTCTCTGGAAAGAGTAACGGCCCGTATCGTTGAAATGGGCGATAACAAAGAGAGCATCATGACGGATGAACTCCCGTATATCGTTGCCGACGTTCTTGGTAAAGGCAACGGCGAGTCGAATGTTAAGATCCTCAATTACTACGTCTGCCACGCAAGAGACTTAAAGCCTGTTGCGACGATGCGTATCCAGATCGACGATAAAGTGCACGAAGCAAGTGCTTCCGGTGAAGGTCAGTTCGACGCTTTCATGAAGGCACTTCAGAAGATATATCAGCAGTTCGGAAGGACGCTTCCGTTCTTCGCCGACTATACCGTCACGATCCCGCCGGGAGGCCGTACAAATGCTTTTGTCGAGAGTGTTATCACCTGGCGTGACGGCGAGCACGAGTTTAAGACCCGAGGTCTCGACAGAGATCAGGTCGCAGCAGCGATCAAGGCTACGGCGAAGATGCTTAATATCATCTATGAGCAGGAGCAGCTGGGCGAGCAGGGATCATAACAGGCGCACTTATTGATCCTTTAGCCGGAAAACCGTCAACGTTTTAGGCAACAGCCTAATCCTCGTTAAGTATTATTTCGCGAAGTACTTAAAGAAGATCGAATCCTCGTAATCGTATACGAAGAACTGGTCTTTTACGGTCTGAAGTTCGGACTCTTCTTTGATATTGCCGAAAGATCCGATCAGATCCTGCTCAGCGACATACGGCTCATCCGTAAAATGCATCTGATACGAGTTCAGCGCGGAATAAAGGATGTAGTTTCCGGGCGTATATGCGGCGATGACCATCAGGAGAAGAACGAGTCTTCCGGCGATGGCTTTTTTCAGTTCGAGTTTATTGTTTCTGCACATTTCGAAATTGTCGGTGACGAACATGACGGAATAAAGCCCGATCATGAACATCGGCGCCATACTGCCGCGCATCAGGAAATCGTTGGCGATACTGATCTTATAGACCGGCAATATCAAAAGAGTGATAAACGCAGTCCAGAGCATCGGATCTTTCTTGTGTTTCCGGATGATCAGCATAAACCAGAGAGCAAAATCGAAGAGGACGAACAGGAAATAGTCCTTCAGGAAATGAAGCGGGGTATAAAATTTCCAGATAAACCCGTCTGCGCCGGTGGCATTCGGATTCGCGGTATAAAGCGAACCGAAAAGCACCAGACAAATGACCGGCGGGATAATATTCTGCGGAGTAAGAAGCGTTTCCAGAAGAGGTTTGATCGCAAAAGCCTTGCTGCCTGCATGGCTTCCGGCTTCAGTACTTCCGAAGGTCTTCGGATCACCCTTTTCGCCGACGGCTTTACTTGTCATGATGATCTTGCAGATGCACATCGGCAGGATACCGATCGTGGCCCACGGCGAATAGCAGAACATCAGGCCGCCCAGAAGACCGATGCTCTTGCCGTCGGGAAGCAGCAGCAAAAGGATCGTGATCATCCAGCCCGGGATGCTTTGATTAAATACATTCATGATCTGGAAAAAGTTGCTGTGGATGTAGAGATGTTCGGTCCAGCCTTCCCAGGTGGTCCCCGTTCCGTTGATCCTGTTGATCAAGTACGGAATGACGTCGAATCCGGCAAAGAGGATCAGGCAGAAAAAGAGCATCTTCGAGGAGCGCCTGTAAAGAAGAGAAGCACCGAGAGATATGAGGAACAGACCGATGCCTGTCCACACGAAAAGCACGATTCTTGCGGTCATAAGACCGAAGATCTTTCCGAAAAGCGCCGGTACCATCCAGAATGCGAAGTAGTAGGCAAACGCCGCAGATCCGGAGCCGAGACCGGCTGAGACGGCGGGATTCTGCTGTGTAGAAAAATCATAGATCACAGGCCACTTGTACTCGACCAGATCATTCAGGATCGCGTATCTGACGCGGTGGTCGGCTGAGCAGCTTCCGAATTCACTGACGCCGCCCCAATAGAGAATAAGCGGGATGAGCAAAATAACAAAGAGCAAAAAAGAAGGATCGATGATTATCGATCTTTCGGACTCCTTTAAAGAAACAGGACTCTTTTTCATGCTTCGCATGGTCAGATAAACGGCGCCGATCATAGCGGCAGAGAAAAGGATCGCCCAATGGATCTTAAGATATCCGCAGAAGAAGATCACGACAGGAAGGGCCAGGTAGATCAAAGCTGCCATAGAGAAGCTCTTCACGCTGACGGATAAGGTATGGCGGCGTTTCTCTTTAAGGGAACTGACGACCTGCATGGGTATCTCTTTACCTCCGAATTACTCTCCGGTTCCGGATGCCGGATCTTCCTTCCGGCTTTCGATATCCGGGATCTGCTTTCGGATATATTCGACAATATCCTGCATCTTGCTCTGCTTCCATTCCTGCTCTTTTTCTTTTTCCGCCAGAGGACAGAGGATAAAGAAATCCAGTGTCTCGCCGGGAACTCTTCCGGTACGAAGCGGCTCTTCGAAATGCGCCTGCCACTCTTCTTCGGTCGCGTCCTGAAAACGCTTTGGATCAAGATATCTCATCTGACGTCTTGTCGCGGCAATATGCATCTTGGCCGAAAGCGGCGACAGGAGTTTATACTCTTCTTCCGGCACATCCTGAAAGATGACAGGCAGTTCCCCGAGATCGACATGTCCTTCGTTTCGGAGGATATCGATGCCGTAAGGGGTGAACGAGAAGTTCTTTTCGGACAGTTTAATGGAAAGGAGAAGTCCTTTTTCCGTATTGTACTGGGAGCGCTGATAATCCGTGTCGAAGATGAAGTTTCCGAGCGAATAGAAAATGGCTTTGTCTCCGACCATTTCGTAATTCATCGGTACATGCGGGTGATGCGAAACGACGATGTCTGCGCCCATTTCCAGATACAGATGATATCTGTCTCTGGTGTAGGGGGACGGAAGCGGTGTGAATTCCTCGCCGGCATGTGCGACAACGATGCACCAGCGGCAGGTCTTCTTTATTTCTTTTATTGCCTCCGAAATGGCATCCAGGTCACTCCAGCTGAAGCAACCGGCTTCGTCTTCCGTGGCTTTTCGGCAGGCCCGCTGATAGCCGACACCGAACATGCCGATACCGCCTGCTTCAGGAAGAGTAAGGATCTTTCTTGCTTCCTCGATATTCATGCCGGCACCGATGGTCCGGATACCGCGCTTTTGCGCTTCTTTCAAAGTCGACGCGATGCCCTCGGAACCTGCGTCCTTAATGTGGTTATTACAGATATTCCAGATATCACAGTGGTTTTCGGAAAGAAAATCGGCGACGGCAGGCTCCATGAAATGCAGAAGCTGTTTCGCCCCTTCGCTGACTTCGTTCTTCGGACATTCCATGATGGGACCCTCGACATTGGCGATCACGTGGTCGGCAAAAGAAAGGACATCTTTGACACGCTTCGAAAGGAGTTTAGGATCTTCCCACTTGCGATCCATATAGCGGTCGAATCCGATATCTCCGGTAAAGACAAGCGTCGTCTCGCCTTTTACGAGCTGACAGAACTTTTCGCCACGAGCTTCGAAATCCTTGAAATGTGTATAGGAAGCAGCAGCCGGGGACATGATGCAGGCCTTGCCGGGAGGGGTAATCTTTCTTGCCAATCCGACAGATTCCTTAATGTCGGAAACGAGGTGGCAGTAAGGAAGATCACCGACCTCATCGTAGATGCGTTTGCCGCTCTCATAGGCACAGATGTACTGATACTCCGGATGCTCTTTAATGAAGGCAACGAGCGAGGTGTAGTCGATGCCTCTGTCCATGCCGCCGATCAGGAGTGTACCGGTGTTTCTGATGCTGCCCGCTGCCCGGATGGTCGCCTGCGGAATCGTGGAAATGGAGTCGTTATAGAAATCGATTCCATCGAAATTGCCGACGAATTCCAGACGGTGATGAAGACCGGTAAAGGTCTCGATACTCTTTTTTACTTTCTGCGGATCAAATCCCAGAACTTCCGTGCAGATGCGGTAAACGAAAGTAGCATTGAACCGGTTATGTGCGCCCTGAAGTTTCATATCGAAGTTCATCGATGCATCAAAATCCAGCCTCGTTTTTTTCGCTTCCGTATCGATCTGCGGCACATCATTTCCATAGAAAAGATAGTCACCCGGTCCCTGGTGGATCGTGATGTTTTTCTTCGCGTTGAAGTAATTCTCCATCGTGATATACCGGTCGAGATGATCCTCATACAGATTGAGGAAAACGGCGATATGCGGAGAGAATTCGAGATCCGAGAGCTGGTGACAGGAAAGCTCGTAAACGATCAGAGTATCGTTTCTGATCGCATCGTAGTAATCAAAGCAGGGAAGACCGATATTTCCGCAGAGAATCGCATTTCCGTCTCTAAGATCGCCGAGAACGTGATAGAGCAGGGAAGAAGTAGTGCTTTTCCCTTTGGTACCGGTAATTCCGATGATCTGCGGACCAAACTCTTCCATGAACAGCCTGGTCTGGGAAATATACTTTGGTTCATCTGCAGAAGTGATGATACCCGGACTTTTCAAGATATAGTCAAACTCGCATGCACGCTTTAAGATCTCCTCTTCCGTTCCCTCGACCATTTCAAAGGCGCTGCCCGGGCAGTGCTCGAGGAGGAACTTCTCGGAAGATTTTCCCTCTCTTCCTTTTCCCCAGATGAGAATGCGTTTTTTATCCAGCTTTTCCGTGATCTTCATGCGAACTGCTCCTTACTTATGCAAACACATTTTACCATATTTTTCCTATGCGGTTTTAGCATTTTTGAAAAGCACCGAAGCCCCGTTTTTCAGGCATTTACGGCTTGCCGGATCAGATCCTGCGGAGCACGGAAAAGAAGTTAAGTACCCGCTGCTTCCGCGGTTCCTTTTTTCATCTTGCGCCAGATGGTGAAATACATCGTTGTAAAGCAGATACTGGCGCCGAGCAACTGGCTCAGGAACTCGGCCCAGAATACGCCGTCGACGCCCATGCCGATATTCGGGAGAAGAATCGTCAGGGGAGTTACCAGAAGGATTTTCCGGAGCATGGAAAAGAACAGGGCATGTTTCGGATAATTCAAAGCGACAAAGGTGGTCTGGCCGCTCATTTGAAGAGCCATGAACGGGAATGCACCGAAGTAGATGCGGGCGCAGTGGACGGTCAGACGGATCAGTTCTTCGTCATCGGAAAAAATACGGAAAACAGGTTCCGGAATAATCAGCATCGCCAGCCACAAAAGGATATTGACCAAAAGTCCGCTGACGAAGATGAAACGGATGCATTCGGAGACGCGTTTGTTTTGCTTGGCTCCGTAGTTATAACTCATGACATTCTGGCCTGCGGCAGTAACTCCGCTGTTTGGAAGACTCATGATCTCTCTTGCCGAATTGGCAAGGCTCATCGCGCCGACATAAAGGGTCCGAAGATCTCCGCCGAAGCTTTTGAGCATGATGTTTACGACGGCCTGAGTCATACTGGTCGTGACCTTAAACGTAAATCCGGTCGCGCCGAGTCTGATCAGTCCCGGCAGCTGTTTCTTGTCGATGAGAAGGCGCTTCAGACGAAGCGGCGGTCTTTTACTGCGAAGGAAGAAGACGACCCCGAGGGCACTCGCGCTCTGGGAAATGACCGTTGCGAGAGCCGCGCCCCGGATGCCCATATCGAATACGAAGATAAAAAGAGGGTCGAGCGCGATATTCAGGACGGCGCCGAGAACGACCGTGGACATGCCGGTCTTCGGAAAACCCTGCGCCGTGATGAACGGATTCATTCCCAGACTGATCAGGACGGGGATCGTTCCGATCACATAGATTCGGAAATAGTCTACTGCATAGGGAAGTGACGATTCGTCTCCGCCGAGGATCTCGAGGATCCACGGGGCAATGGCAAAAAGAAGAACAGTCAGGACCGCTCCGATGATCAGAAGAAGTGAAAAAGAAGTTGCCATCATGCGCTCTGCTTTTTCGTCTTTATTCTCGCCTCTGGCGATTGTAGCAAGAGTAGTGCCGCCGGTGCTGCAAAGGTTGGCAAATGCGCTTATGAAAGTAATAAGCGGAAAGCACACGCCGAGACCCGTGATGGCGAGTGTTCCGGTATCTCCCATGTGTCCGATATAGGCTCTGTCGACGATGTTATAAAGAACGACGACCATCTCGGCCAGCATGATCGGAAGGCCGAGTTTTAAGATCAATACGGGCACACTTCCCTTGGAGAAATCCCCTTGTTGACTCTTGGCAATCTCCGTATTCATACGTATGACCGGTCGATCTTAATGACACAGAAGTGGTGCGGGTGCTTTTCAAGCATCTTCTTCTGCACGCTCCGGATCAGTTCTTTTTCCGAAGTGGTCACATCGTGCGGGACGACCATGTCGAAGATGAGGTTCGTGTGGCTCTCGCCCGGAACCATGCGGAAATCATGGATCGTGATGCGTTCGTCGAGTTCCTTTACGATCGATCTGACCTCGTCCTGAAGCTTCATAAGATCCTTGTTTTTCGTGTCGATCGGATCCATGTGGATGACGGCGTTGCAATCAAGTTCCTTCGCCAGATCGTACTCGATATTGTCGATGACGTCATGCACGTAGAACATGTCCTGGTAAGCGGACACTTCCGCGTGAAGGGAGATCATCTTTCTGCCCGGACCGTAGTCGTGGACGACCACGTCGTGGATGCCGCTGATGGCCTCGTGAGACAAAACGATCTCTTCGATCCGGTCGATGAATTCTTTGGACGGCGGTGTGCCGAGAAGCGGCTCGATGGTCTCTCTTGCGGCGCTGATTCCCGAGTAGAGGATGAAGAGCGAAAGCGCGACACCGATATATGCGTCGACCGGAAGGTCGGTGAACTTCGTGGAGATGACGGCGAGAAGAACGACGGAAGTGGAGATCATGTCGTTTCTGCTGTCGACAGCGGTTGCGCGCATCGCCGAGGAATCAATGATCTTCGCCCATTTGAAGTTGTAAAACATCATGTAGGCTTTGACAAAAAGGGAAATCACCAGCGTGGCTACGGCCAGGATCGTGCAGTCGACAGCAGTCGGGTGGATGATCCCGTCGATCGAGGATTTGCCGAGTTCGAAGCCCATGATGCAGATCAGAAGGGAGACGAGGAGGCCGGAGATGTACTCGAGACGGCCGTGTCCGAACGGATGGTCCGCGTCCGGTGCTTTTCCCGCGAGACGGAAACCGATCATCGTGATGATCGATGAGCCTGCGTCGGAGAGGTTGTTCAAAGCGTCACCGACGATGGCGATGGAGTGGGAGAGGATACCCATGACGAGTTTGCCGATGAAAAGCAGGATGTTGAAGAAGATACCGCACGCACCGCAGATACTTCCGACATCGCGGCGGACCTGAGGCTTTTGCGGCTGATCGATATTCTTCACCCGTTTTCGGATCAAAAAAGAAACCATGGATTCTCCCTTCAAAAATGCTCCTTGCGTTTCCATACATTATAACAGGCTTTTGGAAAGTGCGAGTGAAAAAGCAGTACGTATTATGTTCGGTTTCGGCGCGATCCGGGGTTTTCTCTGCTTTTTGTTGTAAAATAGAGGGGATGATTTTAGCAGAGGAGCCATATGGATCGATCTTCGGAAAAAGAACTGGAACGCATCGCCCGGCTTTCGGGGCTGACATTGTCGGAGGAGGAGAAGGATATCCTCTTTTCCGATCTCGGGCGCATCGTTCCGTATATGGAACGCATTTCGGAATTGGATACTTCCTGTGCAGGTGACACGGGCTTTGACGCGGACGGAGATGATCCCTGTAACGCGGAGCTTTTCCGTGATGATGAGGAAAAAGCACCGTCCCTTGCTTCTGTAATCATAGAACAGGCGCCTGAGGCGAAAGACGGCATGTTTCACGTGCCCAGGATCGTGTAAGAGGTGCCCGATGGAAATAAACGAGATCCTGAACCTTTCAGCAATCGAACTGGCGGAGCATATCCAGGAGCAAAAAGTGACCTCGGAAGAAGCGGTTCGCGCAGTTTTCAAAAATATAGATGAGTGTGAATCTAATGTCCATGCCTATCTCGATTTTTGGAAGGAGGAATCGCTGAAAAAAGCGCGCGAAATAGACGAAATGATTGTAAACAGGGCATCTTCGGGAACTGCCCGCGGTCCGGAATGCCGAGGCGGGAATCGTCTTTCTGATTTGGAGCTTCCTCCGCTGCTCGGTGTCCCCGTCGCCGTGAAAGATAATCTACTGCTAACCGGGAAGAAAATGACCTGCGGATCGAAAATGCTTCAAGACTATATTGCCCCATATACGGCCACCTGCGTCGAAAAACTTGAAAAAGCAGGGGCGATCATCCTCGGGAAAACCAATATGGATGAGTTCGGAATGGGCGCATCCACGGAGCATTCCTTCTTCGGAGCGACGCTGAATCCGAAAGATTACAAGAGAGTGCCGGGCGGTTCGTCCGGAGGATCCGCCGCCGCAGTCGCATATGGCGGTGCGTTTGCCGCACTGGGAACAGATTCCGGAGGATCCATCCGCCAGCCGGCGGCTTTCTGCGGGCTCGTCGGCCTTCGTCCGACGTACGGATCCGTCAGTCGGCATGGACTTACCGCCTTTGCCTCCTCGATGGATGTCGCGGGACCGATCACACGCGGAACACGCGATGCTGCCGCGCTTTTTAACATTGTTACCGGGCCGGACAGCAAGGATCAGACCTCCGTTTTTGCTCCCAAAGTGGATCTTGCCGAGATGGAGAAGTATGATCCTTCCGGGAAGCGCATCGCGATCCCGAAGCAGCTCTTCTCGGAAGAGGCAAAAGAGAACTTTGAGGCGATAAGCCGCACCGGCGAGTTCTTAAAGAATAACGGCGCGCGGGTTGATCTGATCGATATGCCGGTCTTAGATTACGCGGTTGCGATCTACTATATCCTTTCCTCGGCCGAGGCATCCGCCAACCTTGCGCGTTTCGACGGCATCCGCTACGGATATCGGGCTTCGGGTGTTCAGGACATCACGGAGCTTTACAGGAAGACCCGCTCCGAAGGCTTCGGGAAAGAAGTCAAAAGAAGGATCCTTCTCGGAAACTACGTGCTTTCCTCCGAGCATTTCAATGACTGCTTCCGCCAGGCGGAACGTGCGCGGAATATGCTGAAGAAAGCTTTTGACGAAGCATTTTCGAAATACGATCTGATCCTCTGTCCGACCGCTCCGGGGGTGGCACCGCTCCTTCATGAGATCGATAAGGACCCGCTTTCGACATATATCGCCGACCTTTGCACGGTTCCGGCAAGCCTTTGTGGACTTCCCGCGGTCAGCGTGCCGTTTCCTCGAAAAGAAGACGAATCCGACTCTGCATCGAAGGAAGAAGATGCCGCTGTTCCGTCGGCCCGAGCACTTCCCGTCGGCATTCAGTTCATCGGTCCTCGTTTCGGTGAACAGGAGATCCTTTCTGCGGCCAGATTCCTTGAGAGAGGAGGGCAGAAGATATGAAAGAATTCGAGATGGTGATCGGACTGGAAGTCCATGTCGAATTAAAGACCGGATCCAAGATCTTCTGCTCCTGTCCGACGACCTTCGGAGCACCGCCGAATGCCCATATCTGCGAGGTCTGCGCAGGTATTCCGGGTGCGCTTCCGCGATTGAACAGGAAGGTTTTGGACTATGCAGTCATGACGTCGCTGGCCTTACACTGCGAAGTGACAAGACAGAGCCGCTTTGACAGAAAGAACTATTTCTATCCGGATCTCCCGAAAGGTTACCAGATCTCTCAGCTTTATGCCCCGATCGGAAGAAACGGATATCTTCAGATCGAAAAACCGGAGAAAAAACGCATCCGTATCCATGAACTGCACATGGAAGATGATGCGGGAAAACTGATCCATAATGACCTCGATAACAGCACTTCCATCGACCTTTCCAGGTGCGGCGTGCCGCTTCTGGAGATCGTGACCGAGCCGGATTTCAGAACTTCGGAAGAGGTGGTCAGCTTTCTGGAAACGCTTCGCACGATGCTGAAAGCCCTGGGCGTTTCCGACTGCAAGATGCAGGAAGGATCGCTCCGCGCGGACGTGAATCTTTCTGTAAGACCTCTGGGAGAAGAAACGCTCGGCATCCGTACCGAGATGAAGAACCTCTCTTCTTTCCGCGCGGTCAGTAAGGCCATCGGGTACGAGGCCGCCCGCCAGCGGGAGATCGTAAGATGCGGCGGAAGCATCGAGCGCGAGACCCGCCGCTGGGATGAAGAAAAAGAGCAATCCTTCCCGATGCGAAAGAAGGAGGAGGCAGCGGAATATAAGTATTTCCCGGAGCCGGACATTCCCGTGATCCGGATCTCCGATAAAAAGATAGATGAGATTCGATCTATCATTCCTGAGTTACCGGATCAGAAGTACCGCCGCTATATCGAAGAGATGAACCTGCCCGAATACGATGCCGGAATACTGTCCGAAAACAAAGAAACGGCAGTGCTTTTTGAAAAGACGGCGGAGATCTGCAAAGATCCGAAGGAGGCTTCGAACTGGATCATGGTGGACCTCATGAAACTGCTGAACGACAGCGGCATGGCTCCCGAAGATCTAAAATTCCGAGAGGAATCCCTCGGAGAGATCATCGTGATGGTCAAAGAGGGGAAGATCTCCCGAGCTTCAGGAAAAGAACTCCTCAAGGCGGCCTTTGCCGAAGATGCGATCCCGAAGGAGTATGCGGACAGCCACGATCTGTGGCTCATCTCCGATCCGGAGATCCTGGCGGAAGCCGTCGAAAAGGTCCTTTCCGGAAACGAAAAAGCCGTCGGAGAATACCTCGCGGGAAAAACGAAGAATTTTCAGTTCCTTTTGGGACAGACGATGCGGGAAACCAGAGGAAAAGCCGATCCTGCACTTCTTTCAGGGATCCTTCAAAAGAAACTTTCCGACTTTTAATCTGCTGCGATATTTAGACCACGGGGACGGCGACAAGTTCCGAATTTTGTGAGAAAATAAATCCATGGACGATATGGAAAGAAACTTTTACGATAAGATTAAAGACGCAGTCAGCGCCTACGTGCTTCACGATCCAAACGCACAGGCTGCGGCGGCTTTTGACCGAGAGAAAAGAATGAAGTCGGTCGACGACAAGACGCTTTCTATGTTTCGGGAATCTGCGGAAGCAGGTCATCCGTTTTCCTGTTTTAATCTCGGACGCTGTTATGAGACCGGATCCGGCGTGGAGAAGGATCTGGAGCAGGCGTATGAATGGTATCGCAAAGCGGCCGCAGGCGGTGATGTAAATGCCTGGCTCGCGCTCGCGAAGATGTTCGACACGGGAGCATATGTCGACAAAGACCCGAAGGAGGCCGCCATGTGGCTTTCCCGTGCGGCGAACAAGGAACATCCGATTGCCATGATCGGCATGGGGCAGAAATATACACGCGGAGACGGAGTCGAAAGAGATCACGAAAAAGCACTGGAGCTTTTCAAAGAGGCCAGAAAACTGGCGCCGGGAATCGGCAGTTATGTCCTCGGTGAAGCCATCGGCGACGGCATCGGTTGCAAGAAAGATTATGCCGAAGCGGTCAAACTCTTTGAAGAAGCCCATGAACATAAATTTCCGCTCGGTACTTATAACCTCGGCATGATGCTCGAGATGGGTCTGGGTTGCGAAAAGGATGAGAAGAAGGGATTTGAGCTCATCAAGGAGGCAGCGGACGAAGGTGTTGCGGAGGCGATGTACCGGATCGCCTTCCACTACAGAGAGGGCACATCCGAAGCGAAAAAAGACGATAAGACTGCCTTTGAGTATTTCAAGAAGGCGGCAGATAAAGGCTTCCCGCCGGCGCAGGTCGAGACGGGCCTTTCCTACGAAAACGGCGTGGGCGTCGAAATGAATAAGGAAGAGGCTTTTAAGTACTATGAAAAGGGCGCCGAGGCAGGGCTTCACACGGCGATTGTATGCCTTGGTGTCTGCTACCGCTCCGGTATCGGTTGTGAACCGGATGAAGAAAAAGCACTCGAACTGATGGAAGATGCCGTCGCGCTCGGCAACACACGTGCATACCATCTCATGGCCAGTTTCCTTTTCGAAGAAGATCCGTACGATGAGCGCGCCATGAATCTGGAGATGGTAGCTGCCAAGGCCGGATTCGCAAGGTCCTCGATGTTCCTGGGCGGGTTCTTCGTCCAAAGAAGCGATATGGGGCCTAATATGGAAAGAGCCGAACACTATTTCCGTCTGGCGGCCCGCGAAGGGGACGGAACCGCGATGTTCGAGCTCGCCGAGATCCTCGATATAGATGAGAATAAAGACAACGAGAAGATCCAACGAGAGCTCCGCGCGCTTTATGCGGCAAGTGCCGACTCGGGGCATCCTCTGGCGGCATATAAGATGGCGCAGAAATATAAGGATCCTTCTTCCTGCAAGACCCCCGGTGAAGCCGAACAGAAGGAGATCCGCTACATGTGCATCGCGGCGTCCGGAGGGATTCCCGATGCGGCAAAGCAGATCGCGGAAAGAAGCTTCTGGGGCGACAAGATGCGTGTCAGCATCCCATCGGCCTGTGCCCTTTACCGACTGGCCGCGGAGGATCTGGGCGATTCAGGTCTTATGGCCCAATATGCGTTTGCGAGACTTCTCGTTCTCGGTGAATGGCTCTATCGGCAGACGGGATTTGTCAACAAGACCCTGCTTCCTGCCGCGGAAGCGGAGCGCAAGAAACTTCGCGAAAACAAGGATTTCGTGGAGGCCGTTCTGACCCTCAACAACCTTGCCGCGGAAAACGTCCCGGAGGCGCGCATGTTCCGTCCTTTGGTAAAAGCACTTTTCTTCGGCTCTGATTTGTCTTCTTCTGAAGACAAGTCGGATCTTTTGTATATTGAAGAGTATAAGGACTGCCGGGAGAAAAGATATGTCAAGGGCCTGATCGCGGCGATCCTTCATCAGGATCAGCCGAAAGAAGCGATCGATATCCTTTCGGACGCCAGGGAAAACTACGGGGTCGGAAATGTGAATTATCTTCTCGGAAATCTTTATGAGACGCTTGCAAGAGGCCCCCGGAAGATGAGAAAGACCGAGGTTCCGGTCGCATCCGGGTCCGGAAAAAAGTGGTCATGGATAAAAAAGAAGAAAAATACAAAAGAAGAATACTTAAGAACGGCTTCGTTTTACTATCTGCAGGCTTTTTCCAACGGCGAATCCAAGAGCCCCGCAATGTATGATTACACCTCGGATCAGCTGCTCGCGAATGCCAGACAGAGATGCCTTCTGTCGATCGGGATCTTCTTGCTTGTTTCGATTCCGATCTTATTTTTGGCGTTTTTCATGGATCATAAGGGCACGATGACCGCAATCGAGAAATGGCAGCTTCTTTTCAATATCATCAGTATCGTGATGCTGGTCTATTTAGGTTTGTTTATATTGTTTGAGTTCCTGACTGTCGTGAAGAAAATGATCCATAAGAAAAAACCCGGAAAATGAAAAAGGAGATGGGAAAATAAGTGTCAGTACATGTAGTTCTTTTTGAGCCGGAGATCCCTCAGAATACAGGGAATATCCTTCGTACCTGTGTCGCCGCGAATACGCACGTTCACATCATCAAGCCTTTGGGATTTGAACTGAGTAAAGAGACACTGAAACGATCTGCATCCAATCATCTCGATCATGCGGACTATACGATCTACGAGAATTTCGAGGACTTCGAAAGCAAGAACCCCGGCACGTATTTCTACATGACTCGCTACGGGAAAAAACCGCACAGCAGTTTCGACTTTGCTTCCGTCGAGGACGACATCTATCTGATCTTCGGAAAAGAAAGCACGGGAATTCCGTACGAGCGCCTTCGTGCGCATCTGGATCTTTGCTTCCGTATCCCCATGTCCGGGAACTGCCGAAGCCTGAACCTGTCAAATGCCGTTGCCATCGCACTTTACGAAGTCATGCGCCAGCTGAACTATCCGGATCTGTCGCTGACGGAAGTGCAAAAAGGCGAGGATTTCCTCGAGTCCTTTGATATACGCCCTTTCAGAAAGGAATAAAACATGGAAAAGAAAACGATATATGGCTGGATCTCTATTTTTTGGTTACCGCTCGTAATGCTCATTTCCGAAGGCTGTTTCGCACTTCTTGTGGGCAACCCGCTTTCCTACTACACGGGTGTTTATGCCCTGAGTATGGCGCTGTTTGTTACGGTACTGATCCTTCTGGTCCCGAAAAAGAATTTCAGGGTCATCTCTTTCGGAGTGATCACTCATTTATTGACGATCGTCTATATTTCACAGTATATCTACTTCAAGATCTTCGGCACGATCTTCGTCTGGGCATCCATTTCCTCCGGAGGTGCGGGCGCCGTTGCCGAGTATAACAACGTTGTGAGAAATGCCATGCTCCACGGATGGTGGGGGATACTGATCCTTATCCTGCCGAGTGCGTTCTACTGGCCGGTGATCCGAAGATTCGTAAAAGAGATCCCCGAACCGGGAAGAAAACAGTTTATTTCCGTTGCTTCCGCTTTTGCCGCAATTACGCTTATCGGCACGCTTCAGATCCTTTCCGACAGAAAAGGCGCATCGAACCCGCGCCGGCTCTATCTGTCGGAGTTCTCGCAGGATGCTTCGCTTCGGACCTTCGGTCTGGCACCGACCATGACGCTGGATTTCAGAATGAATGTAATAGGTCTCAAATGGGAGGAAAAAATAAATGTCGATGTCAGTGATATCGTGATCGAGACGAAAGCTCCGGATACGACGATTGCGCCGACGGCAACTCCGGTCCCGACGCCGGAACCGACACGTGCTCCGGATGCAACACCGACCCCTACTCCTGCACCGACACCGACGCCGACTCCGTATCCGAAGAATGTCCTGGATATCGATTTTGACCTGGAAGAAGAGAATAAGACTTATCGGAACATGAACGAGTTCTTTTCGCAAAGAGAACCGACTTCCATGAATGAGTATACGGGCATGTTTGAGGGAAAAAACCTGATCCTTCTTACAGCGGAAGCCTTTTCCGGCTACGTTATCGATCCGGAACTGACACCGACTCTCTATAAGCTTTCGACGGAAGGTTTTGTCTTTAATAACTTCTACACACCGATCTGGTACGTATCCACGTCGGACGGTGAATTCGTCGAGACCACGGGACTGATCCCGAAATCCGGCACCTGGAGCTATACGAAGATCGCGAAAAACTACATGCCTTTTGCGTTCGGCAATCAATTCGCCGCGCTGGGATATAAGACGTATGCATTTCACGATCACACCTACACGTACTACCACCGCGACCGCTCGTATCCGGTCATGGGCTACACGTATTACGGCGTGGGAAACGGCCTGGATATCGAGCAGACCTGGCCCGAGTCCGATGTCGAGATGATCGAGGAGACCGTCGATTATTATCTCGACGGAAGCGGGGATCCGTTCCACGTCTACTACATGACGGTCAGCGGACATCTTCCGTATTCATACGGCGACAATAAGATGAGCACGAAACACCGTGACCTTGTAAAAGATCTGGATTACAGTACTGCCGTAAAAGCATATATCGCCTGTCAAATCGAGCTGGATCGTGCACTGGAACTCCTGATCCAAAAGCTGGATGAGGCAGGGGAGCTGGAGAATACGGTCATTGCTCTTGGTCCGGATCACTACCCGTATGGTCTGGAATCGAGTCAGTACAATGAGCTTAGCGGGAAGAAAATGACGGATCCGTTTTCCCGCTATGAGAATACATTTATCCTCTGGAGCGGTGACATGACGGAGCCTGTCGTGGTCGATAAATACTGCAGCAGTCTGGATATTGCGCCGACGCTTGCCAACCTTTTCGGACTGCCTTACGATTCTCGTCTTTATATCGGAACGGACATCTTTGCACCGGAACCGAACTATGTCATTTTCAGCGACAAGAGCTTCATTAATGACAAGATCATGTATAGCGCGGGATCCGGCACGGTCACGCCGCTTGTCGATGAGGACATCACGCCGGAATATATAAAGGAATGCATCGAATACGTCAGCGGGCTTTATACAAATTCCGGAAATATTATCGAAAAGGACTATTACGGGTATCTGTTCCCGGACGGCGCGCCATGGCTGATCTCTGAAACGGAGAATACAAAAGATCCGTCTGACGCTTCGGATCAGGCGGATCAGGAAAACACTTCAGCATCCGAATGACCGTCAGTTGCTACGTTTCTTTATCGCTTCAAAAAGACTCTGGTCGGCATCCTGGATCAGTTCGGATGCGTCGAGCTGGTCTTTGTAGACGGAATATCCGTAACACATCGTAAAATTGTACTTTTCCTCATCAATCACGAGCGGCTTTTTCTTCAGTTTCTCATTGATGCGCGCCGTCAGTGTTTTTGCGCCGGAAAGGGCGGTATCCGAAAGGATCAGGGCGAACTCGTCATTGCCTACGCGAAATACGTCATCG
Source organism: uncultured Clostridia bacterium (assembly GCA_905235455.1). Classification (GTDB taxonomy): domain Bacteria; phylum Bacillota; class Clostridia; order Saccharofermentanales; family Saccharofermentanaceae; genus Scatonaster. Next base: position 59,109 of record CAJOLL010000006.1, on the reverse strand, counting down.
GCACAGCGGGTGCTGGATTTTAAAATATCCGCGATATACTGAAGAACGACATCGCCGGTCTCCGGACCATGGTCCTTGCAGAACATCGTGAAATGATTAATGTCCATCAGGACGATAGAGAATTCTGCGCTGTAGCCTCTTCCGCGGACACGGGAGAACAGACGCATATTACGCTTTACGATCTCTTCGAAATATTTTCTGTTGTAAAGTCCGGTGACTTCGTCGACGGTGGAAAGATAGTGGATCCTAGCATTGAGATCATCGCAGAGTTTATCTTTCTGCTTGAGTTTTTGTTCGGTGGTTTTCTCTTCCGTTATATCCCTCGTGATGCTCCAGGTACCGCGAACGTTTCCGTCCTGGTCGATCAGGGGATAGATCGATGTGGTAAGCCAGATCGTCTCAACGGTTGCGCGGTTCCCGGACAGACGGAAATATTTTTCGAGATTAAGAACAGGAGTCTTCTGATCCATGACACGATCTTCATATTCGACAAAGGCCGAAGCCTCTTCCGATGTGACAAAATCGTCGAGTTTTTTCCATTTGACATCGTCCGGCGTTTTATATCCGAGAAGACGAGCAAACGAGGAAGAACAAAGCACATAGCGGTGCTCTCTGTCTTTGAAGCAGACGGAATAATCGACTTGGTTGAGAAGTACGCGGAAGAGCGCCTCCTGAGAAAAGTCTTTGAAAAAATCTTGTGAGAAAGCATTTTCTTTTTTCATATGGCTCCCCCCTTCAGAGTAAAGAAGATCAGCGTGCTGCGACAGTTACGACTACGATCAGACCGACCAGGATAAACAGGATACAGCAGCCGAAGGTGGTGACCTTGGATACCTCATGAGATTCAAAGATCACCGGAAAATGATTCTTCATGAAAAGCACATACTTGTCCCAAAGGTCGGAAAACCAGACGGCGATCTTGCGGAAAGTCACGTGAAGCTTTTCGCCGAACTTCATGTCTTCTCTGTATTCCAACTGTTCATCGGAATAAGAAAACATCTCTTTTACTTCTTCTTCGGAAATAATGGTTGCATTTGCAGGTGCCGTGGGACGGATATCCGTATCCGAACTTGCACATTCCTGGTCGATGGGAACGAACATGCCGCCGGAACGGAAAGGATCTTTCTTCTGGTCTACGACCACGCTCGGGGTCTTCCATGCAGGAACGGTGCTCGGGGAAACCATATGAAGATCTTCCATCAGAGGATTTTCCACGGTCGAAACCGGGGCAGAAGATTCTTCCCGGATCTCAGAAAATGCTTCTTCTGGCAGTTCTTTGCGAGCAGTTTTACGCATGACGACTCCTTTCCCGGCAACAGATTACAGTAAGTATAACATGATTTGTCGGATTATTCAGCCGATCCCCGAAATTTATAGAATTAGTAGGGGTAAGAAAGAGAAATCTCCCGTCATTTTGAGGTATAATAGATGAAACTGCGAATGGGGGTCTGTGATAGTGGATCGTGTTTACTTCGACATGGGGGTTTTTACGTTCTGGTCCGACGAGTCGCTTGAAAACAAGCGTCTTATCGCCAAGGGCGGTGTTCTCGTGTCAGATGACGCGGCATTAAAGGACGTCATGAACGGTACCGATCCGCTGGATATGGATCTTGTCGAAATGCTCACGAATCTGGCAGAGGACGGGTTTGAACTGAACATTTGCGATACCCTTACGGTACAGGAGATCCAGGATCTTCTCGGGGAACTCGGAATCGGAGATTTCTTTCACAATATCGTCAGCGCGAAAAGCGCCAGACCTTTCGCCAACAGTTTGAAAAAACTTCGGGGCATGGAAGATTTCTCGATCTTTGTCGGAACGGATGAAACGGTGATCGAAGCCTGTGGCATGGCACAGATCCCCGTGATCGCCTACGGCGAGAAATATGCGGAAGTCTTCAAAGATGCTTTTTGCGGGGCAAGATATCCGCTGGAGATCGAAGACCAGATCTACACCACGATGGTCGTTCACTATGTGGCCAGAAGGACGATCGAAAAGAACGCCAGACTTCTCGGTATCGACGGTATCGATTTTGCCGGAAAGAAATTCTTTACCGACAAGCTCTGCCGCTACTTCGATATTTTGGGAAAGGAATACAACATCGTTTATCTGGAAGATTACCATCGTGCGGTCGAGGCGAGCTACAAAGGAGAGGATCCCGTTGAGTCTTACTATTTTAACGGATTCAATACCGAAAAGCTCATCACGGAAGTACTGAAGCCGTTCAAGCGTGAAGGAAAGATCGACAAAGTGGTCTACTGCCTGGACAGTACCAATGATTCATTCGTCAACGAGAGACACTACATGCTTTCGGAAGACGGTGTGATGATACTGATCGGCACCATGATGTACAGAGAACCGCTTATGCGCTATTTCGACGCAACGGTGTACATGAGGGTGGATTATAGGGAATCAGAACACAGAGCTTCGCTGATGGATACTCCGCTTTACGGAGATGATCCGGTCGAGGTCTACAAAACCAAACATATACCGGCGCAGAAGATGTATATTCAGCGTCATGACCCTTTCGAGGGAAGAGATTTTGTCATCGATAATTCGAACTACCATCGTCCGTTTTTTATCGTGTGAGGAGGTTAGGAGATTATGCAGAGAGTGCTGGTCATTGGCTGCGGCAAACTGGCTCGTGCCGTAATACCATTGCTTTCCAAGAATTCAGAGTATTTCCGTGAGATCTGTTTAAGTGGCAGATCTAAGGAGAAATGCGATCAATACAAGAAAAAGTACACCAGTGACAAACAAAAGATCGTCACTGCGTACGTGGATATCCGGAATATGGAGAAAACGCTTCTGATGGCGAAGATCTATCATCCGGATCTGGTCATCAATCTGGCGCCGTCGTCCCTGAATCTTCAGGTCATGGACCTGTGTCTGGTTATGGGCGCGAATTATATTGACGCATCTCTATATATTCCGAAAGGATCCTCCACCTGCGATATCGACGCGGAATATGCCTATGATCAGAAGTTTCGCGAAAAGAACCTGACTGCGATCATTGGCTGCGGCTTCAACCCGGGCGTGATCGATGCGTTTGCCCAGTATGTCGCGATCAAGCAGATGGATGACATCCGTACGATCGATATCATCGATATGAATGCCGGTACCAATGCGCATCCTTATCTGATGAATACACCGATGATGACAAGCCTTCGTCAGATCTCTTCCGAGAGCCGCATGTGGTCCAACGGCAGTATAGTCAAGGTGCCGCCGATGAGTACTCAGGCGAAGTATTCTTTTCCGGAGATCGGCAAACGCAATCTCTATATGGTCGACCATGAAGTGATCGACGCGCTTTCCGGAGAAGTGCCGGACGCATCGATGATCCGTTATTTCTCGGCGTTTAAGCGTCCGTTCCTGTCCATGGTCAAGATCCTCCGTGAGGTGGGTATGACCAGTACGACTCCCGTCGATATCGACGGACAGCAGATCGCCCCGCTGGATTTCCTGTCGGAAGTCATGCCGCAGCAGGAAGACTTGGTCGCTACGGCACGAGGCAAGACCGGTGTCGGCATGCTGATCCACGGAAGTAAAGAAGGTGTCGGCAAACAGTGCCTGATCTACACCCTGACAGACCATCAGGAATGTTTCGAAAAATACGGTGCTTCTGCTACGGATTTCATGGGCGCCGCGGCGCTTGTCTCCGGTGCGGTCATGCTTTCACTCGGTCCCTGGATGACACCCGGTGTGCACATGGTCTCTGAATTCGACCCGCTTCCGTTCCTCAAAGAGATCCAGAATCAGGGTCTGTTCTATAAGCTCTTGGAAGATGCGCCGGAGCTCGATGTGGTGTCCGGATCTTCCGATGATGAGGAAGAGTGATTCTTTCCGCGAGCGTAAAGCACTGCCAGAAGAATAAACGAAAGACCGCTGATCCATCCGCCTGCTGCACTTCCCGGTGCAGTATAGTGCAGGTGGATCACGTAATTTCCGGAAGAAACATCTGCGCAGAGCCAGGCATCGCGGTAGGCGCGCACCGGCACTTTTTCACCGTTTAAATAGAGGGACCAGCCCTTTTCGTAAGGGATATTCGAAAGAAGTGTCGAATCGTAAGCAACGAGCCCTTCTGCCGTGATTCCGTCGGCATCTTTTTCCATGGAAGTGACCCCGAAGTTTGCGGCTTGCGTATATCGGCTCCAGTTAAAGGAATTCAGATATCCGAATTTGACGGAAGCATTTACGAGGTCTCCGGAGCTCGGGGAGACGAACTTCAAGGTAAGTGTCTGACCGACGTTGTACGAGCCGAGGTTAATAAGGACGGTCTTTTTGTTTTCGGAAACCGTCGTGATGTAGCGTCCGTCGACATAAACATCGACCGCATGGCTTCTGGACGGCGTGGTCAGGGCACAGTATAAAGGATCCATAAACAGCGTGGACATCGTACAGGTAAAAGTCTGCGTGTCCAGATGAACGGGACTTGCTGCCGGTGTTTCCTGAAACGGTGTGATCGAAAGAGACGGCCAGAGGGTATAGAACCACACGTTATAAAACTCGAAAAGAGAAGGATAAGAAGAGGCGTTTCCGACCGGGAGTACTGCATTGGCGGGGTCTTCGGCAGAGAGCTCTCCGGAAGAGGAAGTGCTTTGACGCGCGACGACAAAAAGCGAGGGGGACGTGTGAAGCAGAAGCTCCATCGCCTCACAGGAATAAGTCACATCGGTCCGGTATTTATTCGTATCGTTGCCCAATTCCCGCAGGAAAGCGGAAGAAGGCTCGCCGTTAACGGCGAAGGGAGTTTGAAGAAACTGCGGGAGCAGGAAAAAAGAACAGAGACCTAAGGACAGAAGGGCCTGAAGGGATGTCTTTCCGAAGATCCCGGAGCTTCTCGTAAAGAGGAAAAACATAAATAAAAGAGGAAGCACGATCAGATTCCAAGCGGCACTTGCGGTCAGGCAGAAAACCAGGCAGAAAACAAAGAGCAGAGAAAGACTTGTTTCTTTATTCCTGTGGCGCTTCAAAAGACAGAGAAGCACGAGCGGGAAAAAGAAAAACGTATCGGCGACCGGGAACCGGAGAAGAAGACACAGAAGAAAACAGGTTCCGGAATAAAGGACTCCGGAAAGGAGGAAAGAGAGGACTTTTCTGTCATTATCTTTTCGGAAGACGGTGATCAGATGTGAAAAGAACGCACCCGAAAGAGCCAGACGAAGAGCGTCGAGGACGACCAGTGCCTGCGGGTGGACGGATCCCGGGAGAAGCGATGCCGGGTATGTAAGTATGCCTCCGAAACCCTTCAGATAAATGCGGAAAATGCTCGTGCCCATGCCGTCATCAAAGGTATAGCTCCCGAAATCCGCACGCAGGATCCGGGCGCGGAAGACCTTCAATGCGGACAGTTCCCCAAGACCGTATCCGAGGGGATTGATCTCATAGATGTTCGTCAATATAAAAATGCCGGCCCAGAGAATCAGGCAAAACGAACCACAGAGAAACGGCCGTGAGAAGGAATTGCCGGATGCAGCCGCAGTCGGATTTTTAACAGTGCTTTTTCCGCTCATAGAGTCCCTTTCAGTTTCATCGGAAAGAACGACGAAGCCTTTGCTGCAACTTGTTCTGCTCCCCATGATAACACACGGCAAGTTGAAATACTCTGTAAAATCTGTTATATTCGTCATTAATTACTTACTATAAAATGTTTGAGCACAGTTTAAGCCGAAGTAGCAAAGAGCGACATCTTCGGAATACAGGAAGGAAAGGAACGAACGTGCCTGAAGACAGTATAGGTCGATTTATTCTTGACCTGGTCATAGTTTTTATTTTTATTCTCATTAACGCCTTTTTCTCGGCTGTGGAAATGGCGGTGATTTCTCTTAATGACGCAAAGATCAAAAAACAGGCGGAAGACGGTGACAAAAAGTCGAAACGAGTCCTCCGCTTTATCGAAAACCCCGCCGCTTTTCTGGCGACGATCCAGGTTGGCGTAACACTCGCAGGATTTTTGGCAAGTGCTTTTGCCGCAAACCGATTCACGGGAAGACTTACTTCCTGGCTCGATCCGGACGGAAAGTATTCTTTCCTCGGAACGGTGTGCACGGTTGTCGTCACTCTGATCCTGTCCTATTTCTCGCTGGTACTCGGTGAGCTCGTTCCGAAGCGTATCGCCCAGAATAACGCCGAGAAGCTGGCTTTCCGTTCCGCGTCGGTCGTCCGCACTTTCGGCACGATCATGAAACCTTTCGTCCGCTTCCTGACGATCTCGACAAATGCAGTCCTCCGGTTGCTTCATATCGATCCGGAGGTCAAAGAGACCAATGTCACCGAGGAAGAGATCCGTATGCTTGTAGATGTAGGATCTGAGGAAGGATCTATCGAGGATTCCGAAAAACAGATGATCCAGAATATCTTTGAGTTCAATGACAAGGATGTTGCAGAGATCATGACCCACAGAAAACAGGTCGTGGCACTTCCGATCGACTCGACTTACGAAGAGGTCATGGATGTGGCCACAAACGAGAAGTACACACGTATCCCGGTCTATAATGAGACCATCGACGAGATCGTCGGTATCCTGCATATCAAGGATCTTCTCGCTGTTTCCAACGAAACCGGTGATTTTTCGCTGGAAAAGATCATGAGACCGCCGCTTTTCGTGCATGAAACGAAAAAGATATCGGACCTTTTCCATGAAATGAAAAAGGGGAAGATGCAGCTGGCCGTTATCGTTGACGAATACGGCGGAACGATGGGTATCGCGACGATTGAAGATATGCTCGAGGAGATCGTCGGTAACATCACGGACGAGTTTGACGAGGAAGAACAGGAGCTTCTGAACATGAATGACGGAGGATTCCTCGTGCGCGGCGATATGACGCTCAGCGACCTCGAAGAAGCAATCGGAGTGGATCTCGTCAGCGAGGACTATGATACCATTGCCGGCCTGACATTAAGCCTTCTCGACCGTGTTCCGGACCATGGCGAGACACCGGAGGTACAGTACAAGAACCTTAAGATCAAGGTCATTCAGGTCGAGGAAAACTGGATCTCAAAACTTCTCCTTCACGTGATCCCGGAAGAGCCGGATGAGGAAGAGAAGGAAGACGAGGAGTGATCTTTAAGGGGATGTCCCAAAAGATCAGGCAGCCAGCGCAAAGTAAAGAATAACCACGACTCCGAGGAGGATACGGTAGTAACCGAACACCTTGTAGTCGTGTTTTTTTACGAAGTTCATGAGTGCACGGATCACGACGAGAGAAACGAGGAATGCAATCGCACAGCCGACCAGAAGAGTAATGATCTCTGTCGCAGTAAAGTCAAATCCGAACTTTAAGAGCTTAATGAAGCTTAATCCGAACATGACCGGCACGGCCATAAAAAACGTAAATTCCGCAGCGGTCGTTCGGTTGATGCCGATTGAAAGAGAACCGATGATGGTCGAGCCGGAGCGGGAAGTTCCCGGGATGATGGACAGGCACTGGAAAAGCCCGATGATGAAAGAGTCCTTGAACGAAAGGTCATCCACGGACTCGACACGCGGGAGTTTGTTCTTTCTGCGCTGTTCGACCACGATAAGAATCAGGCCGTAAGCGGCAAGCGCCACGCCGATCACATAAGGTGTCTGAAGATGCGCTTCGACATAGTCATCGAAAAGCATGGTGACGATAAAGCCCGGGATACAGGCAACAACAACTTTGAACCACATCATGAAGATGTCTTTTTTGATGTAGACTTTCTTCTTTTCCATGCCCGGCTGTTCGCCGTAACCGAAAGGCCAAAGGCGTTTCCAGAACGAGACGACGACTGCCATGATCGCGCCCAACTGGATCAGGACAAAAAACATATTCTTGAACTCTTCGCTCTGGGCCATCGGTATGATCTCGTCGATGAGGAGCATATGCGCCGTCGAACTCACCGGGAGCCATTCGGTAATGCCCTCGACGATGCCGATGATGATGAGTTTTGTCCATTCGAATATTGTCATTTTACGTCCACCTTTGATAATATGGTTTCCAGTATAGCACATTATCGAAAAGGCGGAGAGACGGGGGATCCTGTCGGAGATGTCCGCCGCAGCGGGGACAGAATGGAAAAAGACAAAAGAAAACTGCAGCAGAGATTTAAATACGCGGTCCTTTTTCTGGTACTTTTCATGGCGGAGGTACTGATCGCGCTCTTTTCCCGCGGTGTCGTGCGTGCCTATCTCGGTGACGTGATCGTCATCCCGGCGCTCTACTTTTTCTTTCGTGCCATGTTTTTCCCGAAAGATAAGATCTTTTCGATCTACGTGCTTCCCTTCGTCTGCTATTTTACCGGCTGGTTCGTCGAGATCCTTCAGGCTCTTTCCGTGCCAAAAGCACTTGGGCTTTCGGCTTCTTCTTTCCCGGGTGAACTACTCGGCGGAACCTACGACCACAAAGACGGGCTGTGTTATTTTCTGGGACTTCTTCTGATCGGGCTGTTCCTGGCCCTCGAGACGCACTGGAAGGATGACCGACGCTGGTTTTATCCGATCGCCGTATTCCTTCACTGGACGTGGGGATATATCCAGACTTCGGTCGGATTTTTCGTTTACCTATGGTTTTTCAAGTGTAAGCACACCTATTACCGAGGAGTAGTCAGAACCGTCTGGCCGAAGACTTCCGCAGTGTCCTTAGGTATGTTTATCTTTACGCCGAGAGAACCCTCGGCAGATGACCGGAGCGACCGCGCAAAAAGGATCCGTGCCTATAACGAACGAGTCGCGGTCCATGAATACGGCCACACTTTCCAGTCCCTTTTGCTCGGACCGTTTTATTTCCTCGTAATCGGAATTCCGTCGATCTTCTGGGCAAGCAGCAAAAAATGCCAGAAACTTCGAACGGAAAAGAATATTCCCTACTCGAGGCTCTACTGTGAAAAATGGGCTTCCAAGTGGGGCGAAAAAGTCTCCGAAGAAGAAGCTGACTGGACCTGATCTGCATAGAGTTTTTCCCCCGCATATTGAACCGATGTTTGAAGATGGATCCCGCACTCATCCCGCAGGATAACGAAAAAGTCCAAAAAAACGCACAAATTTGTGCATTTTACGGATATAAATCCCCGGTGCTTTTGCTGTATTATAACCACATAAAATTCCACATATGTATCGGGGAGGCTCACCATGCAGAATGAAATGATCCTTATCTTGGATTTCGGAGGCCAGTACAACCAGCTCATCGCAAGAAGAGTCCGCGACTTAAGCGTCTACTGCGAAGTTCATCCTTACAACATACCGATCGAAAAAATCAAAGAAATGAATCCGAAGGGAATCATCTTCACCGGTGGTCCGAGCAACGTCACAGATGACGATGCTCCCCGTTGCAGCAAAGAGATCTTCGAGCTCGGTATTCCGGTCCTTGGAATCTGCTATGGTGCCCAGCTCATGAACTATCTCCTCGGAGGTAAAGTCGCAACAGCTCCCGTCCGTGAATATGGTCACACCGAGGTCGATGTGGATACCGACACAGCGCTTTTCAAGAATGTATCCGATAAGACAGTCTGCTGGATGAGCCACACAGTTTATATCGCGGAAGCGGCTCCGGGATTCACTGTTACAGCCACCACGAAAGCCTGTCCGGTCGCGGCTGCACAGAATGTGGAGAAGGGCCTTTACTGCGTACAGTTCCATCCGGAAGTTTCCCATACGGTCGAGGGAAACAAGATGCTCGAGAACTTCTTAAAGCTTATATGTAAATGCGCATGTGACTGGAAGATGGATTCTTTCGTCGAGACATCGATCAAAGAGATCCGCGAAAAAGTCGGAAACGGTAAAGTCCTCTGTGCCCTGTCCGGTGGTGTTGACTCTTCCGTAGCCGCCGTTCTTCTTTCCAAGGCAGTCGGCAAGCAGCTTACCTGTGTATTCGTTGACCACGGTCTTCTCAGAAAAGACGAAGGCGACGAAGTAGAAGCAGTCTTCGGTCCGGAGGGTCCTTACGACCTGAACTTCGTCCGCGTAAATGCCCAGGAGCGCTTCTACAGCAAGCTCGCCGGGGTCGAAGAACCGGAGAAGAAGAGAAAGATCATCGGTGAAGAATTCATCCGCGTATTTGAAGAAGAAGCTAAGAAGATCGGTGCAGTCGACTTCCTTGTACAGGGCACCATCTATCCGGACGTTATTGAATCCGGCCTCGGTAAAAGCGCCGTCATCAAGTCCCACCACAATGTCGGCGGACTTCCGGACTGCGTCGATTTCAAAGAGATCATCGAGCCGCTGCGCCTGCTCTTTAAGGATGAAGTAAGAAGAGCCGGTCTTGAGCTCGGTATACCGGAGAATCTTGTCTTCCGTCAGCCGTTCCCGGGCCCGGGTCTGGCGATCCGTATCATCGGCGAAGTTACTGCCGAGAAGGTCCGCCTCGTACAGGATGCGGATGCGATCTTCCGTCAGGAGATGGCAAAAGCCGGTCTCGACAGAAATGCGAACCAGTACTTCGCAGCTCTCACAAACATGCGCTCCGTCGGCTGCATGGGCGATGAGAGAACGTACGATTATGCCTGCGTCATCCGTGCGGTAACGACCACAGATTTCATGACGGCAGAATTTGCCGAGCTCCCGTGGAGCCTCATCGGAAGAGTTTCTTCCCGAATCGTCAACGAAGTCAAAGGCATCAACCGAGTCCTCTACGACTGCACCGGAAAACCGCCGGCCACGATCGAGCTTGAATAAATATTACAACCCCGGAAACGCTTTAATATCAGCACTTTCGGGGTTTTATTATGCCCATTTGGGTACATTTTGGGTACAGATTTTTATTCTGACGTGATTTCTGCAAGCTATTTGCAGTTATTCCGGATCCTTGGGATTAAGTCCCATCTTATCCATGAACTGATCATGCTTTTTCTGGATCTCCAACTTCTCGGAATCAGTCTCACATTCAGGATATGTATCCATCCATGTGTCGAATGCGGCCTCTGCTTCAAGCAAAGCATTAGCACGTTCGGTTACATTCTTTATCTTCTTACACTTCTTGATAGTATTCTGATACTCTTCATATTTTTCATACCAAGATGACATAAGAGAAAGCGTTCCAAATCCGACGGCAACACGTTCGTTGCCATCCTCATCCTTATAAGTGATCATCTCTCCGCTGTATTGACGGAATACCTGAAAGAGACGGTGCATGGCTTTGATGCCATCAAAATCGGCTCCTGTTAATACTTCAACATTTACATGAAGCGCAGATGCCAGTGCTTCTAAAGACTGCTGCTTCGGATTCCTTCTTCCGGCCTCATATGCACGTATATATGCTTCACTTACTCCAACGGCATCTCCTAATTGCTTAAGAGTCATACCTCTCTGCTTGCGGATGCGGCGGATATTTTCACCTGTAGTCATAGGCTATTCTCCTTGTAAACGTATCAATTGATGCCATTCTATACCAAAAGATACGATTTTTCAAGATTATCTATTGACACGTATCAAAAGATACGCTATTATCACAAGCGTATCAAATGATACGCATGATACAAATCTAGAGGAAAGAGGTGAAAACAAATGAACAAAAAACTGTACTACACAGCAAACGAAGTCGCTTTTATGGTCGGCGTAGGTCGTACTACTGCCTACGGTATCGTAAAGCAGCTCAACCGGGAACTTAAGGAAAAGGGGTATCTGGTAGTCGAAGGAAAAGTGTCTAAGGACTACTTTGATGAGAGGTACTTCGGTGGTTCTCACGGCGAGGAGGTGATCGCGTAATGGCAAACAGTGCCAAGAGAGATCCCAACGGTACCTGGCACATTCAGTTCCGTTATAAAGACTGGACAGGAACTATCCGGAAGACATCTCGAAAAGGCTTTAAGACGAAGAAGGAAGCGGAAGAATGGTTGAACCGCTTTCTGCTTCAGCAAGCCGCAGATCCCGGTATGCTTTTTAAGGATTTCTGGGAAATCTATAAGGCGGATATGGGAAAACGTCTTAAGGTAACGACAATGGTGAACAAGGAGTATATCGTTACCGATAAGCTCCTTCCATATTTCGGCAATATGCCCCTCAGTCAGATCACTGCAGCTACGATCCGTAAGTGGCAAGGAGAAATGATGGAGAAGGGGTATAAGGCAACGTATCTAAAGACGATCAACAATCAGTTGTCCGCCATCCTTAATTATGCAGTGAGCTACTACGATCTGAGGGCAAATCCCTGTAAGAGGGCCGGGAGTATGGGAAAGTCGCGAGCAGACGAAAGACCATTTTGGACTCTTGAAGAGTTTCAATCCTTCATCGATGCGGTAAGTGATAAGTATGAAGCATGGGTTGCATTTCAGATCCTGTTCTGGACAGGAATGCGTATCGGCGAACTCCTAGCACTCAAAGTCGAAGATATCGATCTCGATGATCTGACGGTTCGTATAGATGAATCGTATACCAGACTCAACGGGAAGGACATTATTTCAACTCCCAAGACAGAAAGCTCGATCCGTGTGATCACTATCCATGAGGATCTGGCGGAAATTATTGAGGAGTATATCTCTCATATCTACAAAGCAAAGCCGGATACGAGGCTTTTCGCAGAAAAGACAAAAAGCTTCTTTGAGAAGGAGATGCAAAGGGGAATCAAGAACAGCGGAGTAAAAAGGATCACTATCCACTGTCTTCGACACTCACATGCATCGATGCTTGTAGAGCTCGGGTTCAGCGCACAGGCGATCGCAAGGAGACTTGGACACGGGCGGGTAACTACCACCATCGAGACATACTGCCATCAGTCAATGGACGCACAACAGAAAATAGCAAATACATTAGGAAAGGTAAGTAAAGGTGATAAAGATGCCATGCAAAAGAGAAGCTAGAAGAAGACACAACACGATCGCATTCTGGCTCAGCGATGAGGAGAAAAGAATCGTTGAGGCCAGGATCAAAATCGCAGGAATACCAAAGGGTGAGTACTACCGATCAGCTGTTACCGGGCAAGAGATACAAATCGTATCAGGAAGATATAAATCAGACCGTTTGGCGATGGCTCTGGAAGAACTCATGAGAAGAACAGAAAACGGAGACAACGAAGCGATTTACGAGCTCCACACAACAGTCAAAGAATTGCTGGCGCTGATGAATCAATAAACACGAGGAGGTAATAATGGAAAACCAATTAGACAGAGTAATCGATGAAGAAATAAGCAGTATCGCAACATTTTACAATCAGATTGATGATAAAAATCTACAGACGGTATCAATGACCGAGTTGTATGATCAATCTTTTCAGAAGAGACCGCCGATCATAGACGGATTGATTCTTCCCGGAACGTATATCTTCGCAGGAGCTCCGAAGCTCGGTAAGAGCTTCCTCATGCTTCAGATCGCATATCATGTAGCAACAGGTACGGATATGTGGGGGTATCACGCTCATAAGGGAACAGTACTATACCTTGCACTCGAAGACGACCTGAGAAGACTTCAGGAGCGTCTCTTTCGTATGTTTGGGACGGAGTGTGCTGATGATCTGTATCTGGCTACAAGGTCCGATACCCTTGAAGGCAATCTGATCAATCAGATGGAAGCTTTTAGGGATGATCACCCTGACACTACCCTAATCATCATTGACACCCTTCAAAAGGTTAAAGAACAGGGCAACGATAAGTACAGTTATGCAAATGACTACGAGACAATCGGTAAGCTCAAGGCATTTACCGACTTTACCGGTATCAGTCTATTAATCGTACATCACACAAGAAAGCAACAATCCGATGATCACTTCGAGATGATTTCCGGTACTACTGCCATACACGGTGCAGCAGACGGAGCATTTATTCTTCACAAGGATAAGAGAGTAGGAAGTGAAGCGATCCTCGAGATCTCCGGAAGGGATCAAATGGATCAAAAACTGTATCTGAACAGAAATGCGGAAACACTGATCTGGGAAATAACTAAGGTAGAAGCGGAGGAGATAACCCCTCCTGCCGATCCGATCCTGGAAAAGGTTGCTGCATTTACCAACAAGTTCTTTTGCTGGGAAGGCTCCCCATCAGAGTTCGTCAAGTTGTTGGGGCTCGATATGGCACCAAACAAACTTACGATGTATCTGAATGTCAATCTTGGGAGACTGGCACAGGAATACAACGTCGAATATAAATCGATGCGCACTCACGATGGAAGGAGGATCAGAGTCATCTATGATCCATGGAAAGCGTGACGGTCGTGTCGATAGTGACGATAGATTTGGGAGTGGGGTGCGGTCTATAAATGACCGTCACAACCGTCACCATCGTCACGGAAATATATATGTCGGCTCCGGGCACTTATAGCCTCGGGGACGATCTCGGAGCGAAGAGGTTGTCCTCTTCTTCGGGTGCAGGGTGAAAGCGCCTGCAAGGGGTCGAGGGCATACTCCCCGCCCAGTAAAGTGATGAGCATCGTCACTTCATACTGGGTTATTACCTGCCGATGAAAACAAGTTTTCAAGGCAGGATCTCAGAATCACTACACTGACAGGAGGTAATAATCATGACAAAACTAACAAGACATAATGGGCGAACCGGCAAGGATGGAGCATATAGTGCAAAGCATAATGATAGAAGATTTGATCTTGAACTGGCTGATCATATTGATCAGGAACGAGCAAAGGGTAACATCTACTGGGACTGCTATCAGGGTTATCACAATCCAATGGATGATGAATCAGAAGATAAAGTGCGATTCTCTTTTGAAGAGGTCGAAGAGGCATACTACTCTGATCATTACCAGGAGTATTGTGACGGACAGCATGAAAGAAATAAGAAGACCGGGCATCCGGAAAGAAATCGAGACACGGAAGATCTGAGACAGGACAGAAGGACATGTCCTGAAGAAACGATCCTTCAGATCGGAACGATGGAAGACTCGGTATCACCCGAAGTGCTTGCACAGATCGCAGAAGATTTTTATGAAGAATTCGATCGCCGCTTCGGTGAATATGTTCATATCCTGGACTGGTCTCTGCATCTGGACGAAGCAACTCCTCACATTCACGAGCGACATGTGTTCGATTGCAAAAACAAATACGGAGAATTGATGCCGCAGCAGGAAAAGGCTCTCGAGGAACTCGGGTTTGAACTTCCGTATCTCGATAAGAAGATGAGTAAGACAAACAACCGCAAGGTCACGTTCGATGCTACTTGCAGAGTTATCTTATTTGATATCTGCGAGAAGCACGGACTCCATCTTGATCAGGAACCGGAATACGGATCCAGAAAGTATCTCGAGAAGCAGGATTATATTATCCAAAAGCAGAAAGAGATCCTTGAACAGAAGGAAGCAGAATTATCTCAGGTTCAAACCCAACTTGATGAGATGACACTTAAGGTCGAAGAGCTCGAAACCTTGGTCGATGAAGTTGCAGAAGCAGCCTATGACAAGGCGGTGGAGGTAGTAACGAATACCGTTCAGATTGAGACGATGAAAGCGGATCTTCACCAGGTTAATGAGGTCCGTGCCAAGCTGGAAGACAAGGCAAAGCATTATCCAATCAAAGAAAAGAACTTTGCGGAGAAGGTTCTCGATGCGGTCTCTAGGAGGATAAAGAATGCGATGTCGAACATCACACAAAAGATTATCATGACCTTACAAAGTCCCGAGATGAAAAAGCAAAACCTTGAGCCGATCCGTAGGGAGGCGAAGAAGTCTCTCCTTGCAACACTTCGTGAGAAGGAAGAGATCGTTAAGAATATGCCGAGAACGGAAAATCACAGAAGAAAAGGCGTAGAGCGATGATTGACAGGGTCACGGGAGACGTAGTCTCCCGTAGACTCTCCAATTGCATCATTAATTGCTTAATTGCATCATTTGTGCAAATTTGATGCAATTAACGTTGACAATGAGTATATTGCATAATATTATTAAACTACATCATAATACTTGCTAATGAGTATATTGAAACAAAAATGAGGTTATTAAAATGAGATCATTTGACTACAGTAACAAATGGCAAAAGCTACTGACACCGGAAATTGTGGCACTGCTTTCACAGATACATGAGTATAAGGGTGAGCAGTCGCTTTTTATTGAAGCCAAGGCGGATGTGTTGACGCAGCTTGTTGAGATTGCAAAGATACAGAGTACTGAGGCGTCAAACAAGATAGAAGGTATTTATACTTCGGATGCCCGTTTGAAGGCGATAGTAAAGGATAAGACAACTCCAAGGACGAGAAGTGAAAGGGAGATTGCCGGTTATCGAGATGTACTTAATACAATTCATGAGAGTCACGATCATATACCGATAAGGCCCAATATGATCCTGCAACTTCATAGAGATTTATATAAGTTCGAGGGCCATGATTTCGGTGGGAAATATAAGCCAACGGATAATATCATTGAAGAAGAGGATGCTCAGGGTAATAAGTTTGTCCGCTTCAGGCCGGTTTCTGCATGGGAGACTCCGGAAGCGGTAGAACTTCTTTGCGACGAGTTTGCAAAGGCGATGGGAGCAGGGACGATAGATCCGCTTCTTTTAATACCTATGTTCATTCTCGATTTTTTGTGTATACACCCGTTTAACGATGGTAACGGAAGGATGAGTCGTCTCCTAACTTTACTCTTGTTATACAGAGCCGGATACATAGTCGGAAAGTACATAAGTATTGAGCATCTCATAGAGAAGACCAAGGATTCATACTACGAGTGTCTGCAAGAAAGCTCGATCGACTGGCATGAAGGAAATAACAATTACGCTCCTTTTGTTCAGTATATGCTGGGTGTAGTAGTTGCGGCATATCGTGATTTCTCAGACAGGGTTCAGACGTTGATCGAGAGTGGCCTGTCTAAGCCTGAGCGTGTCGCAGAGCTCATTAAGAGCACATACGGCGAGATAACAAAATCACAGATTATGGAGAAGTGTCCGGATATCAGCCGCATAACCGTTGAAAGAACGTTGTCAGACCTGTTGGCAGCGGAGAAGATCATAAAGATCGGTGGCGGAAGATATACAAAGTATGTTTGGAACAGAGATAACGAGTAAAGGAGTTCGATTATGACCGGAGAACTGGGTAATAAGATCGATAGTTTGTGGGAGATATTCTGGAATGGCGGAATCACCAATCCTCTTGATGTCGTTGAACAGATGACATATCTAATGTTCATTAAGGATCTCGATGATACAGATAATCTTCGTGCAAAGGAAGCAGCAATGCTTGGACTTCCCTACAAGAGTATCTTTGCAGATGAAGTTGAGATTGGAGATCGTAAGGTCGACGGGAATCAACTCAAATGGTCGACGTTCCACGATTTTCCGGCACAGCGCATGTATTCTGTTGTGCAGGAATGGGTATTCCCGTTTATAAAGAATCTTCACGGAGATAAGAATTCTGCATATAGCAAGTACATGGATGATGCTATTTTCAAGGTAAATACACCATTGATGCTCTCCAAGATCGTAGATGCTATGGATGAGATATACTCCATGATGGAGGAACTTCATCAGACGGATATACGTGGTGACGTATATGAATATCTTCTTTCCAAGATCTCACAGTCAGGTGTAAATGGTCAGTTTAGAACGCCACGACACATCATACGAATGATGGTCGAGATGATGGATCCGAAACCGACAGATTCTATCTGTGACCCGGCATGCGGAACATCCGGATTCCTTGTCACGAGTGGCGACTATCTTAGAGAAAAGTATAAGAAAGAAGTTCTTCTCGATAAACAAAACAGAAATCACTTCATGAACGATATGTTCCACGGATACGATATGGACAGAACTATGCTTCGTATCGGTGCCATGAACATGATGACGCACGGTGTAGATAATCCTTTCATAGAATACAGAGACAGTCTATCTGATCAGAATCCGGATAAAGACATGTATTCGCTTATCCTTGCAAATCCTCCATTTAAGGGGAATCTCGATGCTGATACGGTGTCAACGGACCTGCAGAAAATGTGCAAGACAAAGAAGACTGAATTACTTTTCCTGGCTCTGTTTGTAAGAATGCTTAAAGTCGGCGGAAGATGTGCATGTATCGTACCGGACGGAGTGCTGTTTGGATCATCCAATGCTCATAAGGCTATACGAAAAGAGATTATTGAGAACCAAAGGCTAGAAGCCGTTATCTCTATGCCGTCCGGTGTATTTAAGCCGTATGCCGGAGTGTCTACCGGTATACTTATCTTCACTAAGACAGGCCACGGCGGAACGGATAATGTATGGTTCTACGATATGACTGCCGACGGATTCAGCCTTGATGATAAGCGCGCAGAGATCAAGGACAATGATATTCCTGATATCATAAACCGATTCAAGAATCTTGATGCCGAGAAGGACAGAAAGCGCACAGAAAAATCGTTCATGGTATCAAAGAAGGAAATTGCAGATAATGACTATGATCTCTCGATTAATAAGTATAAGGAAGTCGAGTATGTTCCTGTAGTATATCCGCCGACATCGGAGATCATGGCGAGTATCAGAGATATCGAAAAACAGATAGCGGTAGAGATGGATGAACTTGAAAAGCTATTAAAATAGAAGGGAGTCAAAATGTATGAGTATCTGGTTAGTGCGTGCAGGAAGTAAAGGGCAGTATGAAGATAAATTCCTCAATGACAAGAAAATCTATCTTACATGGGGAGAGCTTGATATTGATTTAACTAAGTATAAGAACAGAGAGAAGCTTTTATCCAAGTTAAACGAAATATATTCGTCTGAAAAGCCGAATACGATTAAGAATTGGGCATCTCAAATATATCCATTTGCCAATAAAATCCAGGAGGAGGACTGGATCGTTTTGCCGAGCAAAAGATCGAGTACTATACATTTTGCTAAAGTTATCGGATCTTATACATATGATGAAAAAGCAGTAAGTCCGTATAAGCATTATATTGAGGTTAAATGGTTTGCGACTGATATTCCGAGGAGTAATTTCGATCAGGATATTTTGTATTCATTTGGTGCATTCATGACTGTGTGTCAGATTACCAGAAACGATGCAGAGAAGCGCCTTAAGGCAATGGAAAAGAATAATTGGAAAGTTTCAACTGCAGCTGATGCGGTTTTCCCTGACGGTACTGATAGTGACTTTGAAACGACAACAGATATTGAATTAGCTGCTAGAGATGCAATCTCTAAGTATATCCTTCATAAATTTAAGGGATACAGAATGGAGGAATTAATTTGTGAGCTGTTAGCAGCAAAGGGTTTTACCGTTTATCACAGCAAACAGGGGGCTGATGGCGGAAAAGATCTACTTGCTTCCGGTGGTACGATGGGTTTTGGCTCCCCGAAAATATGTGTGCAGGTTAAGACGCAAGACGCTCCAATAGAACGCTCTATACTTGATCAGTTGGGTGGCGTTATGAATAAAGTCGGAGCGGAATATGGATTGCTTGTTTCTTGGAGCGGTTTTAAGTCGAGCGTAGAAAAAGAGCGTGGAAATCAGTTCTTCAGAATAAGATTATGGGATTCAAATGATGTAATTAACGAACTCTTTGCTAATTACGAAAAGTTAAGTCCAGATATGCAGGCAGACATTCCTCTTAAGAGGATATGGATGTTGAATGATGATGAATCAATAAATTGAGATTTGTAGGGATGATATGGCAAAAGAAAAACTAAGCAATCTTTATGATATAGGCTCTAGTAAAAGAGTTTTTCAATCTGAATGGAGAGAAGAGGGAATACCTTTTTATAGGGCGAGGGAAATTGCGCGATTATCGGAAGATGGTTATGTCGATAATGAGCTATTCATAGATGAAGAACTTTACGAAGAGTACACAGAGAAATATGGTAAACCTCAGCCAGGTGACGTAATGGTAACTGGCGTTGGCACGTTGGGAGTTTGTTATATTGTAAAACCAGAAGACAAGTTTTACTTCAAAGATGGAAATATCCTATGGTTTAGACAAAAAGCACCAGAAAGGATCTTGCCGGAATATCTTGTAAAGGCATTTGATTCAAAGGAAGTAAAGGATTTTATATCCAAAAATTCCAGCGGAACAACGGTAGGAACCTTTACAATTCAGAATGCCAATAAGATGGAAATATCTCTACCGGCATTGGATCAGCAAAAAGAGATAATTGAACGAATTTCTAAACTGGAAGGGATTATTAAAAAAAGACAACATGAACTTGAGATGCTGGATGAACTTATCAAAGCCCGATTTGTCGAGCTCTTTGGTGATATAAAAACAAATGAGCATGGGTGGAAGAAATGTACGTTCAAGGATGTCAGTACAAAAATTACTGATGGAGAGCACGGCACAGTTCCAAGAGTTGATGAAGGTGAAGGATATCTTTATTTCATGGCACGTAATATTACAAAAGATGGTGAAATCAATTTATCTGAAACATCTTTTGTTCCTCAAGAGATCCATGAGAAGATATATAAAAGATGTAATCCAGAAAAGGATGATTTGCTCCTTGTATGCGTAGGGGCAACAATTGGAAAATGCACATTAGTTCCAGAAACGATGGGTGAATTCAGTATGGCCCGTAGTGTCGCTTTGATAAAACCTAATAAGGAAATGGTTACAAGTAATTTCCTTATAAACGTATTGAGAAGCGAATCGATTCAGAATGACATTGATCATTGTTCGCACGCAGCTGCGCAGGCGGGCCTGTATACAAATATGATTAATAGTTTGGAGGCTTTTGTGCCGCCTATGAACCTTCAGATAGAGTTTGACTCATTTTGTGAACAAGTCGACAAATCAAAAGTTGAGGTGCAGAAAGCATTAGAAAAAACTCAATTACTTTTTGATAGTTTGATGCAAGAGTATTTTGGATAGGGAGGAGAGAAAAATGAGTGTTTCTTTTGACAATTTAGTCGAAAAGACTTTTGATAATTTTAAGAAGATAACGCCTGCCTTGGCAGCAGTTGCGATACTGTCGGGCTTGCTTATTTTTCTTCCTGAGTCGGTATTGGCTAAGATGAATCTGAATGAACTTCCAGTCTTATGGAATCGAATTATAGGGATCATCTTTTTGCTGAGCATCGCATTGATAGCTACCATAGTCATCTTTTCTGTTATTTCAGATATTTCTACAAGACGAAGAAATAAACGTATTCGAGAAAACTTGAAGAAGAAGCTTCTGACATTAAGTCCTAGACAAAAAGCAATAGTTTTGCAGGTGTTGCGGAGCGAGGATAAAACGATATCGTTAGATAAGACATCTGGAGATACAATTTATTTGGTTAATAACTTGTTTTTACACATGCCTGAACAGGTGTTTACACTAGGGTGGAACAACGCAATGATATTGACCTATGTTCCGCAACCTTGGTTATTGGAGCTATATAACGAAGAACCGGAATTATTCAAATGATATAAACGTAAGAGGGAGGTAGTCATATGACCAACTTCGATTATTTGAAAAATGAGCCGAAATTTAACACATTCTCTGATGTGGCAATTGCGGCTGAGAAGATTCTGTATATTGATCCTACTTCCTGTATTATCAACTGCCGGAGAGCAATGGAGTTTGCGATCAAGTGGATGTATTCCGTAGATAGTTCACTGCAGATGCCGTACCAGGACAACTTGATAAGCCTCATGAGTACGGAAGAGTTTCGCGACATTATTGATGATGATCTCATGAAGCGAATGGACTTCATTCGTAAGATGGGTAATAATGCTGCGCATTCCGGAAAGAAGATTACTGAGGATCAAGCGATACTTTGTCTTGAGAATCTTCAGATTTTCTTTGACTTCGTGTGCTACTGTTATGCTGATCATTATGAAGAACATCCCTTTGATAAATCGTTACTTGTAAAAGATGAAGATGCAAAGTTTGAAACTGAGTTTCCGGATGTTGAAATAAAAGAACTTATTGCTGAAAATTCTGCTTTGCGGAAAGAGTTGACCTCTCGTCGAGAAGAGCAGCTTGAGACGTATGTGCCGAAGCCGTTAGATCTTTCCGAGTATAAGACTCGTAAGATATATATTGATGCAATGCTTATCGATGCCGGATGGAAAGAGGGATCAGATTGGATCAATGAGCTTGAACTCCCGGGTATGCCAAATAAATCAGAAGTGGGTTTTGCTGATTATGTTCTTTTTGATAATGCACACAAACCTCTCGCCGTTATCGAGGCCAAGAGAACCTGTGTTGATGTATCTAAGGGTCGCCAGCAGGCGAAACTTTATGCAGATATTCTTGAGAAGCAGTATAAAAGAAGACCATGCATATTCCTTACAAATGGATTTGATACAAGGATCATAGACGGGCAGTACCCTGAGAGAAAGGTAGCATGTATCTATTCCAAAGCCGATCTGGAGAAGATGTTCAATCTCAGAAGGATGAGGACATCTCTTGCTCATGTTAATGTAGATAAGAATATCGCCGGAAGATATTATCAGGAAGCGGCCATTAAGGCGGTATGTGATAGTTTCGATAAGAAGAATCGCCGGAAGGCTCTCCTTGTTATGGCAACAGGATCCGGTAAGACTAGAACGGTAATTGAACTTTGCCATGTGCTTCTCGATGCAGGTTGGGTAAAGAATATCCTTTTCCTGGCAGATAGAACATCGCTTGTTACGCAGGCGAAGCGTGCTTTTGTAAATAACTATTCATCGCTGTCTGTAACAAACCTCTGCGAAGAGAAAGATAACTACAATGCGCACTGCGTCTTCTCGACATATCAGACGATGATGAATTGTATCGACACTGTTAAGGTTGAGAATCAGAAGCTTTTCACCAGCGGACACTTCGACCTTGTAATATGTGACGAGGCGCATAGATCAATATATAACAAATACAGAGATATCTTTACCTACTTCGATGCGCCGCTTGTTGGTCTTACTGCTACGCCGAAGGATGATATTGATAAGAATACGTATGAGATTTTCGATCTGGAGCAGGGTGTTCCAACATACGGATATGAGCTTGCTCAAGCTGTCAATGACGGATATCTTGTCGACTTCCTTTCGGTAGAGACAAAGTTGAAGTTTATTGAACAAGGCATTGTTTATGATGAGCTTTCAGAAGAAGACAAGGCTATCTACGAAGATACGTTTGAAATGGAAGACGGGGAGTTGCCCGAAGCGATTAGTTCGTCTGCTTTGAATTCATGGATCTTCAATGAGGATACGATTCGTCAGGTTCTTCATACTGTGATGAAAGACGGTATAAAGATCGACTATGGTCAGAAGCTTGGTAAGACGATTATCTTTGCCAAGAATCATGATCATGCGGAGAAGATACTTGAGATCTTCAACAAGGATTATCCGCACCTAAATGGCTTTGCCCAGGTTATTGATAATCGAATAAATTATGCACAGACATTGATAGATGAGTTCTCTGATCCGAACAAACTCCCGCAGATAGCGATTTCCGTTGATATGATGGATACTGGTATTGATGTGCCGGAAGTTTTGAATCTTGTATTCTTCAAGAAGGTAATGAGTTACGCCAAGTTCTGGCAGATGATAGGCCGTGGAACCAGATTGTGTCCGGGACTAATTGATGGCGAAGATAAGAGTAAGTTTTATATTTTTGATTTTTGTGGGAACTTCGAGTTCTTCCGCATGAGCAAGGGCAAGCCAACCGCAAACATGATCGCGCTGCAGGGAGCTATCTTTAATCTGCAGTTCGAGATCACATATAAGCTGCAGGATCTTGCTTACCAGGAAGAGAGATTTATAGCTTACCGTAAGGCATTGGTGGAAGCGATGACCGGAAAGGTTCAGGAACTACCTCGTGAGAACTTTGCAGTCAGACAGCATCTGAAGTATGTTGATCTGTATTCTGCAGAAGCTAATTATCAAACGCTGACATATGCAGATACATTGCTTGTTCGCGAAGAATTAGCGCCGTTGATATTGCCTAATGATGACGAGGCAAGTGCTGCGCGGTTCGATGCACTTATGTATGGTATTGAACTTGCGTATCTTGCAGGTAAGAAATATGGCAGAGCACGAAGTGATCTGTATAAACGTGTTAGTGGAATTGCAAGTGTGGCCAATATACCGGAGATAAAAGTACAGTCCGAGCTGATAGATAAGATCCTCCACACGGACTATATTACGGATTGTGGTGTGATCGAGTTCGAAGAGATCAGAGAGAATCTTCGTGATCTTATGAAGTATATTCCAAAGAAGCATCTTCGTTATGATACAAACTTCGATGATGATATTCTTGATGTTTCCTGGAATGAATCGGAGCTTGATAATGATGATCTGAAGAATTATAAAGCGAAGGCTGAATATTATATCCGGGAGCATCAAGATAATGAAGTTATAAAGAAACTGAAGTCAAATATACCATTGTCTCATGATGATATAGAGGTTTTGGAACAGGTGCTTTGGTCGGATCTTGGAACGAAGGAAGAGTATGAGCAGGAATATGGTACTAAGCCGTTGGGAGAACTTGTTCGGGAGATCGTTGGTCTTGATATGAATGCAGCAAAGGCAGCCTTCTCCGAGTATCTTGAGAGCAATGATCTCGACAGCCGGCAGATATACTTTGTAAACCAGATTGTTGAGTATATTGTTCACAACGGAATGATGAAAGATTTGTCTGTGCTTCAGGAGTCACCATTCACGGATCAGGGAAGCGTGGTAGAGATATTTACGGATCTAAACGTCTGGATGGGAATCCGGAAGGTTATAGATGGTATTAATGATAATGCGAGAGTAGCATGAGGAGGATGTGAATATGAAATTAGTGGAATTTTCAGTAACAAACTTTAGAAGTATAACGAAAGCCCACAAGATTAATCTTCAAGATATGACAGTTCTTGTCGGTAAAAACAATGAAGGAAAATCCAATCTTCTTACCGCTTTAAATATTGCCATGCGCGCTATTTTACAGCATTCACAGGATTATAATCATTTTAGAGATTTGGAGGGCGAGTATTTATATAATTGGAATCGTGATTTCCCAATATCTCTGCAGAATAGGAAGAATGGTCTTGAGTCGATTTTTAAACTGCATTTTAGATTGGAAGGAGATGAATTAACTGAGTTTCATGACTTAACCAAAATTAGAGGAAATGAAGATATTCCAATAACTGTTAAGTTTGGACGTGATAACAAGGCCAAAATTGAAGTTCCTAAAAAAGGTTCATCGTCTTATAACAGGAATTCAAAACAGGTTACTCACTTCATCTCGACGAATATTTCTTTCAATTACATTCAAGCGGTTCGAACTGAAGAGATGGCTTTGGACGCGTTAAGATGGGCAATATCAGGAGAATTGCGATCGTTGCAGAATAATCAGGAATATGTAGAGGCTATGGACAAAGTAGATAGTCTAGAGCAAGAAATACTGGATAATATTTCTGCACAATTGTTTGGTCCATTACACGTTTTTCTGCCTAATCTAAAAAAGATATGTATCCGTAAACTTCGTGAAAACTCAAGGAATTGGCGCTTGTATAACGGCTTTGATGTATTAATTGATGATGGGGAGCTGACTAGTATTACAAATAAAGGTGATGGGATTAAAAGTCTAGTTACTCTAGCCGTTCTTAAGGATAGGATTAGTACAAAAAAAGCATCGATAATTGCTATCGAAGAACCGGAATCACATCTTCATTCTGGCGCAATACACAATTTGATTGATGTTATAAATTCATTATCTGAGCACAACCAAATAATTATAACTACACACAATCCTCTGTTTGTTCGGCAAAATAAACTGAACTCAAATATTATTGTGGATTCTGGTACTGCTAGACCTGCTAAAAGTATTGAAGAAATACGGAATATACTCGGAGTTATCCCATCCGACAATCTTCAACATTCCAGGTTTGTTCTTTTGGTCGAGGGTGAAAATGATAAGATTGCGTTGGAAAGAATTCTTTCGATGAAAAGCAGTGCATTGAGGAGTGTGTTGTTATCAAATCAATTAGTTATTAAGCCGTTGGCAGGTGTGGGGAACTTAACGCATGATGCAATGGATTTGAAGGCTAGCTTATGTAGCTTTGTCGTATTACTAGATAATGATAAAGCTGGAAAGGAAGCTATAGATAAAGCACGAAAGATTGGTCTCGTAAAGGATTCTCAGGTGAAGATGACCATTTGTAATGGATCTACAGAATCTGAATTTGAAGACTGTATTAGAGCAGATGTTTATGCTGATTCTCTGGAAGATGAGTATAATATTAATCTTAAGTGCAAAGAGTTTAAAGGAAATGCCAAGTGGTCCGATAGAATGAGAAATGTGTTTTTATCTCAAGGTTCAGAGTGGAGCGAGAGTACAGAAAAACGCGTGAAGCACATCATAGCAAATTGTGTAGCTACTACGGAGAAAAACGATATTAACGAAATATTGATTGAACAGAAAGCTGGGTTCATAGATGGATTGGTAATGATGTTGATAAAAATGATGCAAATAAAAGATAGTGTTGATTGATTCATTGGGTACATTCTGGGTACATGAGAAATTGAACTGTACGAACACAACGGATAAACGTATCAAATGATACGCAAATCAAACGAGGATATGCCCTTCAGAATACTGTGAACCGTGATAAGAAACGAGCTTGAATAATGAAAAAACGCTGGAAATGCCCTAAAATAGGGCATTTCAGTTTTCAAAGCCACCAAAAAGCCACCAAATTTCGAACTCATATATTTTGGAGACAGTAGCAGAACCATATTCAATTGATGGATCTGCAGCATAAAAAGTTATCAATAGAACTTTACTCGGATGATATAATTATCTTGTCCGAGGGAGTAATCCCTTAGTCGAGAAAATTATCAGTAAAACTGACTAAGACAAATCGGGGTTTGCAGAGCGGAGAAAATAATGTATTTATATCATTTTTATGATGCCAGGACAGGGCCATTCAGAAGTCTGACTTCTATACCTCAGGATGAAGCCAGAGAGATCATTGAGAGGATAAAGATAGAACGCCCCAATTCTCAATGCGCAGCCAGACATGATAAATACGTGCAATATCGACATAATTGCGAGCGGATGCTTCGAGAAGCATTTGCCCAAAAGGGCGGGATCATGGAGATAGATTCGCCTCACTATATGGTTTTGGGATTCAGTCCGTGGTTATCAACCTGGTATGAAGAGTGTAGATACATAAAGATCCCTGTAGAGGAATTTGACCTGCGGACAGTTTCATTTACTTATGGTGACTCCATGCCTACATTCAGTGATAGAGTGAATGATGGCAAGGAGTACAGGAAAAAGGTCTATATGTATGATGAGATCCTGGAGATAATAAAGAAATACGGCATGCCGCAGGATTGGAATGATGATGGAAAGTTTGGACCGGAAAGGTATATCGAAGCTCATATTTGGAGCGATAAGGTAATACAAAAATATATAATAGAACAATAAATCGGAGTTCGCTGTATGTGCAAAGTATGTGACAGAATTAATGAGACCAAAGCCGGCAATAACCCGTTTCTTGTAAAAGAACTGGAGACCGGATATGTGGTGATGGGAGATTTTCAGCATTTTAAGGGATATACGCTATTCTTATATAAAGACCATGCTGTGGAACTGTTTGATCTTGATGAGAAAACAAGGGCAAAGCATTTATATGAGATGACACTGGTTGCAGAAGCGGTCAAAAATGCTTTTGGAGCTGAAAAGATGAATTATGAATGTCTCGGAAATGGAGAAGGTGGTGCACATATTCACTGGCACCTGTTTCCGAGAAGAGCCGGGGATATGGAGAATTATGGCAACAACGGCAAAGGACCTGTTTGGTGGTATCCGAGGGAAGAAATGTATTCGGATGATAACAGACCCGGCAGCGAAGAGCTTGAGAATATGAAAACAACGCTTCTTAGGGAATTGGATAAGCTGTTGATGTAAGCAACTTCAGGTTTGCAGGAACGGCTTGGGGAGTATTAATGATACTGATATTTGATCTTTTTGAGACACTTGTTGAAGATCTGTCGATGGATTTTAATCGCGGGTTAAAGCCTCTTTGGGAAGAGCACTATAAGGATAAGTGTACTTTCGATGAGATCAAGGCTTATGGCGAAGAATTGTTCATACATATGCAGGATCTGCACAGACAAGGTCTTGAATTTCCTTTTGTAAAAGATGAGCTGCCGCTGTATGCAAAAAAGTATGGCGGTGATGTGGTTCCAATGAGCATTGAAGAGGAAACTTTGTTTCTCAGCAGATGCAATACGGTAAGAGTATATGACGGCCTTGCTGATATGCTGGATGTTTTTCGAAAAAAACAAATACCAATGTATGTATTATCAAACAGCGGATTCAGAGCAGGTGCACTCCGATTGATGTTGAATTCTCACGGTATCGGGAAGTACTTTGAAAAGGTGTGGTCAAGTGCGGACTTTGGTAAGGTCAAACCATCAGCAGATATCTTTGAAATGGCAGTTAAAGAAGTACTTGACCAATATACGGACTGCAGCAGAGAAGAGATATTGTTTATTGGCGATACTTATGAAACAGATATCATCGGTGCTCATAATGCCGGACTCAAGGCAGTATGGATCAATCGACAGAATGCATCTGACATATATGGGTATGCCACATATCAGATAAAGAATGTAACCGATATTCTTAATGAGGTGAATTGAAATGGCAATAGGATCAGAGATCACAACGGATATAATGCATAAAACAGGACGAGATCTGCTTCCGGAGAAAACCGTAGAGTACTTTTTGGAGATCAGAGACATTGAGCACTGGAATATCCAGAATATTCGAATATTCCAAACAAAGAACATATTGACAAATAGAAATTGTTCTATTAATCTTACAGATAGAAACTCTTCTATCTGAGGTGACACATGAAAGATAGGTATACAAACACTGCCAAAATGCTTAAAGCGTTATCGGATCCCAAGCGTCTTAAGATTGTAGATATGCTTTCTAGAGGCGAATTGTGTGCATGCGTAATACTTGAAGAGTTTCATATAACCCAACCAACATTGTCACATGATATGAAGGTTCTCGTCGAATCCGGATTGGTTAACGATAGGCGCGAAGGCAAGAATATATATTATTCGATTGATAAGGATGCGTATATTAAACTATCTGAATCTTTGAAATCAGTGTTTGAGTAAGGTAAGAAGGAGTTATTTGATCTTAACTACAGCCGTCGTAAGGCGGCTAAATAAAAGGGAAACATATAGAAATATAGTTATATTTCGATTCTAGGTGATTAAATATGTGGGAGTTTATCCAAGACCAACTGTTTGGAATGAAGTGGCTAAATGATATTATTGGGTTTCTGCTGTCGTCGTTCGGGGTAAATACTGAATCAGCAGTTGTTTCCGCTATTCGGTTCTTTCTTTACGATGTAATAAAGATAGTTCTTCTTCTGTGCATTCTGGTATTTGTTATATCGTTTATTCAGAGTTACTTCCCCCCGGAGCGAAGTAAGAAGATAATGGGAAGATTTCATGGAATCGGAGCTAATATTGTCGGAGCATTATTGGGGACTGTAACCCCCTTCTGTTCATGTTCTTCAATTCCCATCTTCATGGGATTTACAAGTGCAGGACTTCCTCTTGGTGTAACGTTTTCTTTTTTGATTTCCTCCCCTATGGTTGATCTTGGAAGCCTTATACTTCTGATGAGTATTTTCGGAATAAAGACAGCAATCGTATATGTGATTATGGGCCTGATCATCGCAGTTGCGGGCGGAACAATAATCGAAAGGCTCAAGATGGATGATCAGGTTGCGGATTTCATCAGAGCAAGCAAGATCAAGGTTAATGTGAATTCTCCCAAGCTTAGGATTAAGGACAGATTAATCTATTCAAAAGATCAAGTTATATTAACACTTAAAAAGGTATTTCCATACATTCTGATTGGGGTTGCGATCGGTGCAGTAATACATAATTGGATACCGCAGGAATGGGTACAAACCGTTCTAGGAAGCACGAATCCGTTTGGCGTGGTGTTGGCAACAGTGCTTGGGACTCCGATGTATGCAGACATGTTCGGAGTTATTCCCGTAGCAGAAGCTTTATTGGGTAAAGGTGCATTACTGGGTACTGTATTAAGCTTTATGATGGCAGTTACGACTCTAAGCTTGCCGTCACTTGTGATGCTAAAGAAAGCTATAAAGCCGAAACTACTGGCAGTTTTTATAGGAATATGCGTAATCGGGATAATACTGGTGGGATACATTTTTAACATAGCACAACAATTATTGATATAAAACAGGAGGTATCAAGATGAACATTAAAGTATTAGGCGGAGGATGCAAAAGATGTGAAGCCTTACTGAGTGCAGCTAAAGAGGCCGTGAGGAATAAGGGCATTACGGCCGAAATAGAATATATAACTGACATGGCCCAGATCATGGATACAGGCGTGATGAGCATGCCGGCTCTTATGATCGACGATACAGTTGTCAGCAGCGGCAAGGTGTTAAAGGCAAAAGAAATAGAAAAACTATTATAAGAAAGATGGGACTATAAAGATGAAGGAATTAGATTTTACGGGCAAAGTATTTGTTGTTACAGGAGCGGCATCCGGTATCGGAAGAAGTTGTGCCGAACAGCTTCTGGGATCAGGTGCGATGGTAATCGGCATTGATCTTGAAAAAGGTGACCTTGCTTATGATACTTACAATCATTACATGGCAAGTATTACGGACGAAGAAGCTATCAGAAAGATCACTGATGATGTCATATATAATTACGGAAAGATAGACGGACTAGTCAATGCTGCCGGAATCTGGGGGAACAGTAAGCCGTTCTTTGATACGGAGACTTCTGAATGGGAACGGATCATATCTGTTAACCTCACTGGAACCTATATTGTCTCAAAGTTCGTGGCCAATGCCATGATACCTAATAAGAGCGGAAAGATCGTTAATATAAGTTGCCTTAGAAGTATAATATTCAGAAATAATATGACTGATTATGCAGCATCAAAAGGCGCTGTTGTTGCATTGACATCAGCAATGGCTTTAGATCTTGCACCATATAATATCAGAGTAAATTCTGTTGCCCCCGGATTCATATATACTGGCATGACGAAAAGATCTTTTGATAACGAGGAGATAAGGAAGCAGTCAGAAACCCTTATACCTGAAGGACGGCTCGGGCAACCTGAAGATATATCCAAAGTTGTCTTGTTTCTTCTCTCGGATCTTTCAGATTATATAAACGGAACCAATGTATTTGCAGACGGCGGGTACCATATACAAAAGTAACTTATAATTCACATAAGCAGTAAAGAGGAATATGTTTTATGGTGTTTAGAGTTGAAGAGCATTCTGATACAGAAATAATTAAGGGTTTATTTGTTGAGTATTCTCATATCAAAGGGGCAGAAAGCTGCTTTGTCTCATTTGATAAAGAATTGAATGATCTGGAAGGTTATTATTCCGGCGGAGCAATATTGATCGGATATGAAGAAGACAAACCTGTGGCATGTGTAGCTATCAAAAAGATCAATGACGAAACATGTGAAGGAAAACGCTTATTTATCAAACCTGAATATAGAGGAAAAGGGTATGCCCGGATAATGATCAAAGCAATGACGGACAAGGCCTCTGAACTTGGATTCAAAGAAGTTGTTTTCACGACCAAACCGGAAGTCATGAGCGTTGGATACGGTCTGTATAAACGAATGGGGTTTGAAGAATTATCCAAAGAGAATGGAATTGTATCTATGAGGATAGATCTTTGCAAGATGAATTGAGTTTCTTTTGAATGTTAGTCAGACAAATCAGGAATTTAATTAACTATGAAGCCTGCGAAAAACAACTCGCAGGCTTCAATAATTTCGGAGAATTTTACAGCGGAAGATCATCGATGCACATATAATAGACACCGAGCCGTTTGATCTGAGACTTTACATCATGCTTGATAATGGTTATCTCATAAGGCTTCCTTTTTAGTTTAGCCAGAAAGACTGCCAGCGTTCCACCCCAAACGATTGTCATATTATTAGTTACTTCCTTACTGTTCGTTCATTTCTTTGATGGTTGCGCCACTATAGAATTTGAGGTCTTCATCAAACGCCTTCTCAAATTCCTTCTTAGCCAGCACGGAATAGGAATCCTTCTTTCGTGAGTAATTTAGCCAATCATTAACCATCTTATAGACAATGTGCATGCCACCAAATCGGGTATAGTATGTAATCTTAAGAGCAGATCCGGTGTATTTAATCTCCGGGAACCCGGCAATACCTAAGTTAAGAAAATGATCCTTTTCATACAGTAAATAAGCGAAATCAGCGGAAAAAGCATCATGATCCAAAAGTTTATCTGCATCGAAGATAAATCCATATATTCCAGTTTCTGAAACCTCTACTATATCGAGAAGAAGCTCAGTGGGTATCTTACACAGCATATTGATTAGATCGGTTATAGTCTCACAGTGCTTGGTCTTAGCTTTGGATAGTCTTCCAAGCTCATCATCATAGACTTCTCTAATGTTTTGCAGAATGTCTTTTTCAAAATCTGTCTCGTTGCTTGAGAATCTGCCTCTCCAGCTCTTGTACTCGATAACACGCGGATCCTTATTATCATAGTACCTATCCAGGGAGAAGACCTGCCGCTTGTCATACCAATAATTAAGGTATGTGTTGAGGATATTATTACGCGTATCTTCGTCATCGATGATAATAGCAGTCTTGCCGTCAATTCTTTCAATATCAATAGTGTGTTTATCCTCAAGCTCAAAGAGAATGTGCATTATATCGGCTGCATTTTTGACGTTTATATCAGACAAAGCTTCTACATCAACATCTAATGAATCAGCAATAGTCTTGAGAAGATCAGCCTTTGGTGTGCGCACATCGTTCTCATATTGCCTTATTCTGTCTGCCTGAAGTCCCAATTTATCGCCTAATTCAGCTTGTGTATATCCACGAAGAAGTCTAAAGTACCTAATTTTTTCTCCAATTGTCATATGCAATACACCTCCGTAAGTGCATTTTAACATAGAACTTGCGGAATTGTAAGACAAAAATGAAAATAAATAGCAAAAATGTACTTGCAAAACAAAACGGACTATTGTATAGTTATAAAGTACACATCTGTCCTTACAAAACAAAAAGCGAAGACAGTAAGGTATGGCTCGCAACCATACTGGTACACCGAACCTTGACAACTTAATAACCCGATCTTCAGGTATCTCCCAGTATCCGAAGCCGAACCTTCCGGTCGCAAAGACCTCCCGAAATGGAGAGAGCGATAAGCCGATGAAGGCAAAGGCGGGGTTGCTCCCGTCGGGCCTCGATGGGTACGGGGAAACAGGATGCATCACGTAGCCACAGGATGAGCGTTGAAGCCGGTAAGCGGACCGGTGAGCCGTCGAACCCAATGGGCGGGGCCGGGGGAAAGACCCGGTGGAAAAACCCAATGTGGGGCTCTAGCAAAGCCCCGCCTGAAGACGTAGAGAAACCAAAAACAAAAACCCAAAAGTTTTCAGGGGGTACTCTACCCTCTGATAGGGGAAAACAAATTCCTGGGGGGAGTCTGTCCTCTCTCCCGGAAGACAAAAATCTAAACAAATTAAGGAGGAAAACAAAATGGCAGAAAACAACAACACAATGTTTATCGGAGTTGCTCAGATCCAGAGAGACTGGGGTATATCCAGATCGAAGGCGTATCAGATCATCAAGGATCTCAACGCAGAACTCAAGAAGAAGAATCCCGGCGCTCTTGTCGTTTCAGGCAGAGTTAACCGCTTCTGGTATGAAGAAGCTTGCCTTCAGAGAGGTAGTTCGAACAATGGCAGCTTATGAGAAGAACACGGGAAAAATAAAGCCTCTCCTAAGAGAGGCGAATACGCACACAAAGGCGCGAATTAAATGTAGCAACTTAATTATAGTGCCTTTTTGCGTATTAATCAATCTGAAACACAGGAGGCATTATGGGAAGTAAGAAATCATTCGTAATTTATACGGCATGGAAGAGCTTCTTCGAACTGCTGGATGAACCGGCGCTTGTTAAGGAGCTTCTCTTTGCTGTATTCAGCCTCGCTGAAGGCGAGGAAGTTGTTATAACGAACAACAAGGTAAGAACAGCCTTTAACGCAATAGAACCCACGATGAAAGAGGATCTTGAAGCGTATAAGGCAAAGTGTGAGAAGAACAGAGCAGCAGCCCAGAGCAGATGGAGTAATACGGACGGTATGCGTTCGCATACGGACGCAATGCAACGGGATGGTGATAATGACTATGACTATGTCAATGATAATGGTAATGACTATGATAATGAGTCTGATAATGATATTGATATGTCTGTCATGTCAGGGCAGGATGTTCCGTCGGTCGCTGATGTAATAGAAGCATCTAAGAATCGTAGAGTAGATATGTCGGAAGAGGAAGCCAAAGCATTCCTTGAACACTACTACAGAGATCTTAAGGGCGAGATCAACGGTGAACCCATTAGGAATTGGAGAAAACTGCTCAAGTCTTGGGATAACCACACACTTGTAGAACCTGAAACAGTTATGGGAACCGGTTATGAAGGATACCAGAACGTCTATTGCAGATTGCCCGTTGAAGTTCAGAGAGCTGTTGATAAAGATCAGGAACAGTTTGGCGGCATGCTGACCAGGGCAACTGCAAGAAGAGTCACGGAACTCAGAAGGGCGGTGTGATATGGCAGTATTTAAAGACATAAAAAGACCTTTTATTTTATCTGCTCTCTTTATCAAAAACTGTTCAAAGTTTTCTTGCATCAGAACATCGAAAATATCATTATCAATTGCATGACCGGATAATACATTTTTTAACTGATCGAGAGTAATGCCAATATCACTCACGATTTTATTCAAGTAATTAGTTGTTGTCTCATCCTTGATATAAACATTAGTATCTTTTATGAGCCAAGTGAAATTGAAAACAGAATTAATTGTGTCAGGGTAAGTATCCTCGTAGCAATACTTGGATATGGTCATTTCAGGAGACACTCTGAACATTACTAAATGGAAAGAGTTTGTAATGATGGTTCTAGCGGACGGGAACAACTCATCATACAAAAAGCGAAAGAGAGATTTGATTATGGAGTGGACACCATGCTCTAAGAGATTACCAGACATTAAACCAGCAGGCTACTATAAAGATGACGAATGTGAGCTTTATGAGAGTGGCGACACTTATCCTTGATAAAGAAAATGGCACTTTTCATTGGTGTGGGATAGTTGACTATTTATGGGATGCATATCAGTGTGAGATCATCGCATGGTGCCCGCTTCCAAAGCCATATGAGGTAGCCGACTTGTCCGTTACCGAAGCTGTAAAGATGTTCTCCGATGATTTTATGGAGGGAGGGCGAGCAGATCAGACTGACCAGGAGAGAGAAAAATTATAAAAGATATAATCCAGATTATCATAATTTAGATTGTATCTTTTAACCTAAGAGCCGAAAACGTTACGGGTCAAACCGTGTAGAGTTTTAGCTTACATGGTATAATGACCTCATCAATCCTTTTAGTGCAGGGAGCCTGCACGCATATGCCTATGAAAAAGAAAAAGTATGTATTCCCGGCATTGTTCAGGGAAGAAGAAAATGGTTGGTACACAGTAAACTTTCCGGATCTGGACGATTGTTTTACTGCTGGTAAAGGAATTGCTCAATCCATAAAGCGTGCAAAGAGTATTCTCGGGCTGGTTCTCTATGATTATGAAAAGAGAAATGTTCCGATTCCCGGTCCGACACCTATAAAAGAGATTCGCTGTGAGGAGAACGAGTTTGCCTCGTATGTCCTTGCCAGTACAAAGAAATTGTGGAAGAAGTATAAAGGAACGGCTCAAGTTGTCCGCTATGAAGTTGACTTTAGCAAGCCGTTGCCACCTCTGACTAAGAAACAGAAGAAGATGCTCGAGGAACTAAAAGAGCGCCCGATACAGTTCGATAAGGATTGCCCACCTCAGACTGAAGAAGAGCTTTCCCAGATGGTTCGTGTCGGAAGATTATCCGAACGTACAGCCCAAGAGCGCCTGCAATGAAACTAACGAGGTTGAATGTATGAGAAAGGAATCTATTTACGCGTATCCGGCAGTTTTCAGAAAAGAGAAGAATGGACTTTTCTCCGTTGGCTTCCCAGATATAGAAGGATGTTACACTTCCGGAGATGATTTATTACATGCACTTATTATGGCAAGCGATGTTCTTGCTCTAATGATTTATACCAATTATGAAGAAAAGGACATAGAAGCACCAGAATCGACTCCAATTGAAGAAATAAAACTCGGCACCAATGAATTTGCCTCTTATGTTGTCTGTGATACGAAGAGTTATCGCTGGAAACACAAAAAAGACGAAATCTGCTACGGAGATGCCCCTGAAGGTATCAAAGTAACAGAAGTGTTCTACATAAGAAACGGATTGCTCCTGGTCACTTTTTCCAACAACGAAACAAAGGTATTCGATACTGCATGTCTGAAGGGTCCTGTATTTGAAGCACTTTCTGATCCGGAAGTGGTTAGTCACCCGGTGCTAAATGAAATGGGTGTCATTACTTGGAAGAACGGAGAGATCAATGTGGCTCCGGAATATGTATATGCCAATAGCACCTCTGATGTTCCTGAGGGAAAAGGTTCTTTTTTTGCAGATGTTATGATTTCACTTAAAGAAGCTATTGCGTATGAGAAGGGACACGGAACTGCACATATCCGCATGTATGAATATGATGACAAGGCAGGGAGCAAACTTGTTTTGGATATGCGTGGCACAAAAGCTGAGGTAGAGGCGCAGAAGAAACTTCGATATTATATGAACCTTCCGTACAAACTGGAAATTATCCCAGATCCTGTTGAGGGCGGATTTGTAGCAAGTTATCCTGAACTCCCCGGATGCTTAACCATCGGTGAAACAATGGAATCTGTTATCGCTAACGCGATCGACGCGAAAAGAGAATGGATAGGCGCAGCATTGGAAGATGGATATGATATTCCGGAGCCTGCTGACCTAACGAAGCAAGATTGAGAAAGGTAGTGCTATCATGGCAAAGAATAGGCCACTGACATTTAGAGACGTTCTGAACGAGGATCCTCAGGATCCTGAGTTCAGGGAGGAGTGGATCAAGCTTCACCAGGATCCTGAGACTATAAAGGAATATGCTGAGACAGAAGGGATTGTCATATGATGAGGCAAAGGATATCCTGCACACTCTTTTGAAAGAGAGTTTAGATCATGATCTGTAACAAAAAGTTTGTATTTCTTTTCATAATCGAGAAAGGTGTTTCATAATGCCACAAAATATCTACCTCGTCCATATTAACTATATCTTTATCCAGCGTACTAAGCCGATTCACTTCAGATCTGAAGAGGATCTTCAGTCAGCAATTAGTGAAGCAGTAGCATACTGCCCGGATAACTCACAGCGCACATTTGAGTTTAAATCATTGGAAGAAGCCAAACTTAAGGCAAATTCGGTTAAACTCGAAGGAAAATGGGTATTTGATGAAGGCTATGCAAGACTAATCAAATGGTACTAGATAATATGATCCCGAGGTTTATGAGAAGCTTCGGGATTATTGCTGTTATAATGTAGGTGTTGAGTTGGTTCAGCAAATAATCAGTTTTACAAATCATTAACAAGGAGAATAGTAATGAAAATTGCAGTTTTAGGGTTAGGAGTGATTGGTACGACTTATGCTTATGCATTGCAGAAAGCGGGGCACGATACTTTTCACATTGTAAGAGAAGGTAAAAATGTCCCATCATCAATAACCGTTCATCTTTTGGACGGAAGATATAATCCGAAAGGTGAAGAAAAAGATGGCGAGTACAGTGTCAAGATTGCTTCTCAAAACGAAGAATATGATTTCATACTGATAAGTGTTGCAAGCGGTAAGCTTAAAGAGGCAATGAGAACTCTAAAGGACAGGAATCTTAAAGGTACAGTTATCCTGTTTTGCAATTTTTGGAACGAACGAAAAGAAGTAGATGAGATAGTGGGAGACTTCGATTACATTACGGCTTTTCCCACTGCCGGTGGCCATATGGAAAAGGAAGGTAAGCTTAACTGTGTCCTTTTCGATCACATCATGCTCGAGAGCAGAGAAAAGGCAAGGATAAAGAACTATAATGAGCTTGTTTCTATGCTCGATTCTGCCGATATCAAGCAGGAAATTCCTCATGATATGTTTGAATGGATTTGGATCCATATGGCAATAAATGCAGGCGTTACTTCGACTGCTGCGCGTGAAGGTAATATTGATGATCCAAACCGTCTTGCAAGAGAGCTTATGGCTGATTCCAAAGCTTTGACTATGGCTGTTAAATGTATTAGGGAGACTTTGAAGACGGTCAGCGCCAGAGGCGTAGAACTCAAAAAGTATAATAATGAGATATTCCCATATAAAATTCCGGCGGGGATAGCGGGAATTGCAATGAAAAAACTTTTTGCCGGAAACGAGCTTACGTCCAGAATTATGACATTACACAATGACGTAAAGGATATTGTTTACGGCTGCCGTTGTGTGTACGATGAAGGTAAGAGTAAGAGACATGGCTTAGAACTTCCTTTATTCTATGGAAATATGGACAAAGTTTTCTCAGAAATATAATATAGCTTCTTAGCCGTTTATAATTCAGTTTTATAGGTCACAAGGAAATAAGAGGAATGGAATAAGAAATAACGATGAATGATTTACTGAATAGAATTGAAAAGAAAAATCAAAAGTCCTTACCATCCTTTATGAAGTCAACTAAGTTAATATGAATTATCCCATTGCGTTGTTGCAATAACGGGTCCAACGTTGCGACGTATTTGGGATAATTGTCTTTGATCAATTCCAAAGGTCTGTATTCTCTATCCTCTGTTTCTTTTGACAGCGCTATCGTGTAGGACACCTGAACATAGGAATAATGCATCGCAGCATTGCGAAGAATGAAATCACACTCAAGTTTACCAATTCGTCCGATGCTCACGGAGTAATCATGAGATCTTGCATAAATGAACGTAACGTTTTCTAACACCGGACCAAAATTGATCCGATTATCAGTATTCTGAACATAGTAAAAACTCAGATCAGCAAGATAATATTTTTTCTCGCCACTTAGAGACTTCTTTGACTTCATATCAAATCTCGGGCACTCATATATGATTTTTGCATCGACTAAAGCCTTAATATATCTGGCGATGGTTGCTTCACTTATAGGAGTGCCAGTCTGATTGATTGCTTTCCTCAGACTTTTGAGACTTGTTGTTGCTCCAAAATTATTGATAACATATCTCTGCACCGTTTCAAAAGTACTCTTGTTACGGATCTTTATGCGTTTCCTTATGTCTTTTTCATAGATCTCGTCAATAACACTCTGCACATATCGTCTCTTTGCCGCCATGCTGTCGAGTGTGATTGTTCTGGGAAAGCCCCCTTCTAAAATATAGTTCTGCATCTCGACAGCACGTTCGGATGCAATTGGTTTGCCGTAATACTCCTTAAACTGCTCATATTCTTCGAAAGAGAGTGGAAACATCTCAAATTCTATATAACGTCCGGTAAGCTTTGTCATCAGTTCTCCGCTTAATAAGTAGGAGTTAGATCCGGTTATAAAGATCGACCATTCTCCTGTTCCGCGAAAGCCGTTCAGAACTATCTCAAATCCTTCAACATTCTGCACCTCGTCAATAAACAGATATTTGGTATCTTTACTCTTATCGGCACTGTTGATCAGTTTCTCCAGTTGATCTGCTTTTGTTATTTTGTTGTACTCTTTGCTATCAAGATCAAAGTAGGCAATATTGTCTTCATTTATACCTTCAGCACGCAATTCATTGGCAATTGTCTCCATCAGACAAGACTTACCACATCGTCTGACCCCGGTAATAACCTTTATGAGGTCTGTTGCATGGTAAAAATCGCGTACTTTCCGCAGATAATTCTCTCTTGGGACCCACTCCATCCTGACACCTTCTTCCATTATTTACTGATGGTATTCTAACAAATAACATGGCATAAATCAAAGTTAACGTGAGCGTTTTTGCAATTTTCTCAAAAACGCTCACGTTAACCGCCGACAATGATTGATATTTAACCGCACACACAACTATCTCCCACTATCTTCTATTTGGAATGCGATTGAAGTACCTTCCGACATTTCTTCTCCCGATAAGATAACTGTCAGTAATGAGTCATATAACGGGACTATTGCGCCAAATGAATCCGTATCGTTTTGACTGATCGTACAGGACGGTTTACAATTCACCATTAAAGGGAGAACAGGCGACTCTTGATGAGTTTTATTCTTTAGGTCCTTCAAATGTAACAACGAAGGCAAATGGAACAATTGTTGGTGTATTAAGTGATGGCAGTACGATAAACTATCACTACTCAACCAAGACAAGTGGAAACCCTCCAACTATTGAAATACCGGGCACTTTGGAATGAAGTGTAAGGGATGTATGCTTTTCTTTGCAAATGATGCAATCTCATTGGTGAAAGAAAGTTTTGCAGAAAAAGTGATAGTATCTGAAATTCGAGCTTTTCAACTGATGGAGAATGGGATAGCAGTGTTTGATAAATATCCGGTAGCGGAAGAAGACTATCCAAAAGAAGGAATTGGAGACATTGTGAATTTTATCAATAGAGTAAAAAAGCAAGGCACATTATTCGAAATAGTATTTGATGAGTTTTCATTCAACCCATGACTGGATTGCAGCGAAAGAGTTTTACATTCATAGGAGATGCATAATGACGCTAAGTTTTCTGCACATGTTTTACATACTTGATTCTATTTTCCCCTTTTGCAAGGAAAGTGCTTTTTGAAAAGAGAGAGAGTATAGAGATGACAATTCAACTTAATAACATGTGAAAAACGTGGCGGCAGCATTTTCGCAGGTGGAAGTTTCGCAAAAATATGAAATAACGTGAAAACAAAATTATTTCGTTTTTGAAAAGAATGCACTATCCTAGAATATGGATGGTGCATTTTCACATGCATACTTTTGAACGAACAGGGATAGATGAAAAATGAAAGAGTTTTATATCGACAGTGACGGGATCCGTCTTCACGCGAAACTGGATATGCCGGAAGGTATGGAAAAAGGACCGCTCTGTATTTTGTTTCACGGTTTTACGGGACATATGGAAGAGGATCATATCATTGCAGCGCAAAAGGCGATGAATGATGCCGGTGTGGCAGTGCTTCGTGCGGAGATGTACGGCCACGGCAAAAGCGGCGGTGAGTTTAAGGACCATACGCTTTATAAGTGGGTGACCAATGCGCTTTCGGTGGTGAATTACGCAAAGACTCTGGATTTCGTGACGGATCTTTATCTTTGCGGTCATTCCCAGGGTGGACTTCTGACGATGCTGATCGGCGGCATGTGCCCGGATACTTTTAAAGCGATCGTTCCGCTTTCTCCTGCCTGGATGATCCCGGACGGTGCCAGAGAGGGAAATCTTCTGGGCATGAACTTCGACCCGAAGCATATTCCGGAAACGCTGGAGAACTGGAATGTAGTGCTTTCCGGTGATTATGTGCGTGTGGCACAGACGATCCATCCGGAGGAAGAGATCGAAAGATACGATGGTCCTGTCCTGCTGATCCACGGAGATGCGGATGAGACAGTGCCTTTTGAGTATGCGGAAAAAGCACTGAAGCTCTACAAGAATGCAAAATTGATCCCGATCCACGGAGACGATCACTGCTTTACCAGACATCTGGATGAGATGGCAGATGCATTGAGAGCTTTTTTCAAAGAAGAAAACAATTAACGAAACCGATGAACATTGTTACAAACGCCGGGAAATGGAGGATCACCTGTGAAGAAGCAAGTATTTAATCCTTATCTGCCCAGCTACGAATATATTCCGGACGGCGAGCCGCGTGTATTTGACGGGCGACTCTATATCTACGGAAGCCACGACCGCTTTAACGGCGAGGTGTACTGCGCAAATGACTATGTCTGCTGGTCGGCACCGGAAACCGATCTTTCGGACTGGCGCTACGAGGGCGTGATCTATAAAAAGACGCAGGATCCGAGAAATCGTGACGGTTCCCATGCCTTATGGGCACCGGATGTCTGCCGGGGAAACGACGGGAAATACTATCTGTATTACTGCCTGGATTTTCTCAAGGAGATCGGCGTCGCGGCCGCGGATAATCCGACCGGCCCGTATGAGTTTTTGGATTTCGTGCGTTATAAGAACGGGGATATCCTAGGGTCGCGTCCGGAGGAGACACGACAGTTTGATCCGGGTATTTTTATCGATGACGATAAAAGGATCTATCTGTTCTCGGGAAACAGCCCAAGATATAAGCAGTCACCTGTCGATAAAGATAGTCTGAAGATGGAACTCGAGCCGGATATGATCACGGTAAAGGACGGCCCTTTCCATAACCTGCCGATCATTAACGAT
This sequence comes from uncultured Clostridia bacterium, assembly GCA_905235455.1. GTDB lineage: Bacteria > Bacillota > Clostridia > Saccharofermentanales > Saccharofermentanaceae > Scatonaster. Next base: position 17,011 of record CAJOLL010000006.1, on the reverse strand, counting down.
GCAGATGGCACGGAGTATGAGGCGCATCCTTTCTTCGAGGCAAGTTCCGTAAGAAAGATCAACGGAAAGTACTACTTCATCTATTCGTCCTGCTGGATGCATGAACTGTGCTGGGCAGTTTCGGATTCTCCATTGGGAGAGTACCACTACGGCGGAGTTCTTGTTTCAAATGCGGACATCGGCGCCAATGGCAATACCGAAGCACTGAACTATCGCGGCAATACCCACGGAAGCGTAGCTTTCGTGAACGGGAAATGGTATGTTTTCTACCACCGTCAGACCAACCGTCATTTTTTCTCCCGACAGGCATGTGCGGAGGAGATCTATTTCGACGGGGAGGCTTTCCATCAGGCGGAGATCACGTCCTGCGGCCTGAACGGAGGTCCGCTTCGGGATGAGGGAAGCTATGAAGCGCGGATCGCGTGTCATCTTTTTAGTAAAAACGGTACGACCGAGAGCCTCATCGAGCAGCAGGATGAGAACCACCCTGCATTTACTCAGGAGGGTGAAGACAGGGAAGAAGATCCCAACCAGTACATCAACAACATGGTGGACGGAGCGACTGCAGGATACCGCTATTTTGATTTCCATACGGCAAAAGCACTTTCCGTGAAGGTGCGCGGTACCGCGGATGGTGAATTCGTTGTAAGGGACGGAAGAAACGGTCCTGTCGTTTCACGTATCCGTATCGCACCTTCAAAAGAATGGACAAGCTATTCGGCAGAGCTTGCGATCAGTAGCGGCAAACATGCCCTCTATTTCACCTATGAAGGAAACGGAGCGGCGGATTTTAATTCGTTTTCTTTCGACGGATATCAGTGAGGAACGCCCGGAAAAGAAGAATCGCTTTTTGTGGAAAATCAAGGGTCTTTCTGGAAAGTGAAATCCTGTTTGAAAGCGGGACCGACCATAGTGACCTGCACGGTTATGCCGATAGAGAAGACGGCGTCTAAGACGAGAGCGAGTATTCCTGCATAAAGAAGCGGACGGAAAAAGATGCTTCCGATAAACAGAACTGCAGAAACAGCCAGCAGATAGCGGAAATACGCAAAGAACGACAATATAAAGCAGGCAAGAGCACTTCTCAATCTATTCTTCATGACACCCTCCTGATACTTCCAATGTTTGCAGTGCGAGAAACGTGAGAATATTGACCTCTGAATCCATCTTAACACTCTTTTTCCGGATTTGAGCAAGTGTTTTTCGGAAAAATGAAAAAAATTTCATTCAAAGGCTCCCGCGGGGAGCGGGTGAGAGGGCAGAGAGTGTACTTTCGAAGCCCTGCTATTCTACGCTTAGCAGATAGTACCCTGCTTTGACAAGCAGAGTACTAACTCATTCCTGAATGTGACAGGAGGGTTGGGCGATGAAGAGTACGTTGAAGAGAAGAGTTCTTGCGTTGGCACTGGTTATCCCGATGGTTATGGCTGTAGCCTGCAAAAAAGACTCATCGGAAAAGTCGAAGGATTCAAAAAAGAAGGCTGAATATGAGGTAGATATCTCTCAATGTGTAAATGTCTCTGCCAAAGGGTTTGACGGCATGGGAGTCGTTACTTGTGAGGCTGATTCGAAAGGGATCAGCAAAACTCTCAAACAGGCCATGAAAGACATCTTTGGTGAGGATGTGAAATCGGAAACGAAAAAAGCTTTTACCAATCTGGAGAATTCGATCAGATTCCAGGCGGTTCCTTCCAGTGACGTTAAAAATGGAGACGAGGTTGAGATCAAGATTTTATTCGATGAGAAACTGGCAGACGACTGCAATGTGGCGATCACCCCTTCCTCGTTCAAGTTCACGGTATCCGGCCTGACGGAGATTGAATCCGTTAATGCGTTTGAAGGATTTCAGGTTACTTTTTCCGGGGCGGAACATGATGCCCAGATCATTCTGGATAATACCGGATGCTCGGATTTTGTGAAGAACTATGTGGTTTTCAGTCTGGATGAATCGACCATTCAGACCATTAAAAACGGAGATAAGATAATCGTCAAAAACGGAGATTCCGTCACGGTCACAGCGAAATTTGGAGAGAACTTCCCTTCGGATATGTCAGAGGTCTATGTTCTGTCACAAGCGACAAAATCATTCACTGCAGCCGGATTAGAAATGTATCCGACGTCGATCGATCAGCTGGATGTGACGGAGATCGTAAAATTGGTAAATGAACAGGGAAAGGGGTTCCTTTCAAACGAGATCTATAACGAAATGGAATATTATCCGGTTATTAATGGTGCGAAATTCGATCACTCCGGAATTAACGAGCCCAAGCTGGTCATTTCTGATTTTTCGGTCATCCCCGAAAAGATGTACTATATGCAGCCCAAGGCCAATACCGACGGAACCAGCGGAATTGTCATTCTGTTTCATTTTAATTTTCATGTCAGCGGATATTTGTTTCCAATGAAGTGGAATGACCCACCCGCAACCGAAGAACAAACGGTGGATACATACGTGGCAGCCGGCTGCTTCCAATTCACAACGGATGACACCCAATCCACCTTGATATCTACAGGCAATCTTGGAATGGTAGGTGATAGTGATGATGAGACTTATCTATACAACGATCACACATTTGAAGCAGGTTATAACACTTTTATCGCGCCATTTTCCGAGAACTATGTTGTCAATGAAATGGATCTTTCCGCTTATGCAAGTGTGCTAACTGATTCGTAAAGTCAGAACGTTTACACATTTAAACTCAGTAAGCAGGCTGCCTCATCTCACTCAGGTTAAATCTCTTCGCACAAAATATGCTATTCTAAAAGCATATAGAACACTGACTGGAGGGACGTTTATGAGCAGAGTGAATTATGGAGCCAAGCCGATCATGCTGCCGCAGCCGGTCTTGATCATTGCGACATACGACGAGAACGGGGTGCCGGATGCGATGAATGCAGCATGGGGCATTACTACGGATTTTCAGGAGATCACGATCAGCCTGGGAGAGCATAAGACGACAGATAATCTGGCGGTAAGAAAAGCCTTTACTGTAAGTATGGCGACGGAAGATCAGGTCATCGCATGTGACTATGTAGGTATCGAATCCGCGCGAAAAGTACCGGACAAGTTTGAAAAAGCAGGTTTCCATGCCACGAAGAGTGAGTTTGTCGACGCACCGCTTATCGACGAGCTTCCGATGGCGCTGGAGTGTCGTGTCAAGAGTTTCGTGGACGGGATCCTTATCGGAGAGATCGTCAATGTCTCGGCTGACGAGAGCGTCGTTACCGACGGAAAAGTAGACCTTAAGAAGCTCCGCCCGATCGCTTTTGACCCGTGTAACAATGCGTATGTGGCGCTGGGAGAAAAAGTGGGCAGTGCTTTTGCCGATGGAGCAAAACTCAAATAATCAGGAGGAAACGCTATGCTATACAGAACATTTCAGGATATTCAGATATCCGCGCTGGGATTTGGCGCGATGCGGCTTCCGGTCATCGACGGGAACGATTCGAAGATCGATGTTGAAGGCGCAAAGAAAATGGTGGACAAAGCTTTTGATGAGGGCATCAATTATTTTGATACGGCCTGGGGGTATCATAATGGAAATTCCGAGCTTGTGATGGGGCAGGCGCTTGCTTCGCATCCGCGGGAGAGTTTTTTCCTCGCAGACAAGTTTCCGGGATACGACCTGGGAAACATGACGAAAGTCCGTGAGATCTTCTCCGAGCAGCTCCGAAAGACCGGCATGGAGTATTTCGATTTCTATCTATTCCATAACGTTTGCGAGATGAATATCGATTACTACCTGGATCCCAAGTACGGCATCTATGATTACCTGATGGAGATGAAAAAAGAAGGCAAAATCAAGCATCTCGGCTTCTCCTGCCATGGCGAGCTTAATGTGCTGAAGCGCTTCCTGGATGCCTACGGCAAGGATATGGAGTTCTGTCAGCTGCAGTTAAACTATCTTGACTGGACATTCCAGCACGGAAAAGAAAAGGTCGAAATGCTTCGTGACCGGGGCATCCCCGTTTGGGTCATGGAACCTCTCCGCGGCGGAAAACTGGCAAATTTGCCGGAGCGTCTCTCCGAGAAACTCCGCACGATAAGACCCGAGGAAGAGATCCCTGCATGGGCGTTCAGATTCCTTCAGTCGGTCCCGGAAGTGACGGTAATCCTTTCCGGTATGTCGAACATGGAACAGCTTGAGAATAACATCCGGACCTTCTCCGAAGACAAGCCGCTTTCTGCTGATGAGATGGCAGGGCTTATGGCGGTCGCAGATGAAATGCTGAATGTCCGCTCCGTTCCCTGCACGGCCTGCCACTACTGTGTCAGCCACTGCCCGATGGAACTGGATATCCCGAGGCTGATCGCCCTCTTTAACGAACACAATATCACTGTCGACGGAGGCGGCTTTGACTTCATCGCCCCAATGGCCGTGAGTGCTCTTCCGGCGGAAAAGAAACCCTCTGCATGCCTCCACTGTCAGAGCTGCGAAGCCGTCTGCCCACAGAATATCGGCATCTCGGGTATCATGGAAGAATTCGCCGCAATCGTGGGATAAAAAACCGAAGAAGAAAACTTTTCTGTCTCAGGTGCAGAAGCCCGAGGACAGTACAAGAAACTTTTTCTGTTCTCTTTGTTTGTAAATTACTCTTCTTCCGAAACCGTCTTAATGTGAAGCTCCTGAAGCTGCTTGTCCGTGACATAGCCCGGAGCATCCATCATGATATCTTGTGCATTCTTGTTCATCGGGAACGGAATGATCTCGCGGATAGAGTCCTCACCGGCCAGGAGCATAACCATACGGTCAACGCCCGGAGCGATACCGGCATGCGGCGGAGCGCCGTAGCAGAAAGCATTGTACATCGCCGGGAACTTCGCCTTTACATCTTTTTCGCCGAGGCGGACCATCTCGAAAGCCTTAATCATGATCTCCGGATCGTGGTTTCTTACCGCACCGGAAGAAAGCTCGACACCGTTTACGACGAGGTCATATTGATCGGCCGTAATAGAGAGCGGATCGATCTCCCCGCGTTCTGCTTTTAACAGTGTTTCAAGACCGCCGGACGGCATGGAGAAAGGATTGTGGCAGAACTCCAGTTCGCCGGATTCTTCGCCGATCTCGTACATCGGGAAGTCGACGATCCAGCAGAAGGCGTACTGCTCTTTATCCATGTGACCCGGAACGGCAGCACCGAAAGTCTTTACGATCACGCCGGCTGTCTTCTGCGCGGCCGGGAGCTTTCCGCAGGAAAGAACGACCAGATCATTCGGCTTAACGCCCAGTGCTTTTACCACGGGATCCTTGATCGGGGCAACAAACTTCGCGATACCGCCGACAATCTCACCGTTTTCATCCATTCTGAACCAGCAGCCCTTGTTACCGGACTGTACTTCAACATCTGCGAGCGTCTTATCGATGAACTTTCTGGACTCCTTAAAGTCGGAGATTACCACTGCTTTGATGCGAACATCTGTGTCGGCACCATCTTCGGTCTTTGTCGCAAACGGCGGGAAACCGCAGTCCTTAAGAACTTCTGTTGCGTCCTGAACGGTAAGGTCGATACGAAGGTCCGGCTTATCGGAACCGTATTTTTCCATTGCCTCGAGGAACGGGATTCGGGCAAATGGTGCATCGGAAGCGCGGTTATATGTGCCGTACTCGGCAAAGATCGGAGGGAGTACGTCTTCGATAACGGAGAAGACGTCTTCCTGTGTGGCAAAAGCCATCTCCATATCGAGCTGGTAGAATTCTCCCGGAGATCTGTCGCCACGGGCGTCCTCATCACGGAAGCACGGAGCGATCTGGAAATAACGGTCGAAACCGGAGGTCATCAGGAGCTGCTTGAACTGCTGGGGAGCCTGCGGGAGAGCATAAAACTTGCCCGGGTGCTTTCTGGCCGGAACAAGATAGTCACGTGCGCCTTCCGGAGAAGAAGCCGTGAGGATAGGTGTGGTGATTTCGAGAAAGTTATGGTCCGTCATGGCCTTACGAAGAGCGGCAACCACGTTGCAACGCAGGATAATGTTCTTCTTGACTTCCGGATTACGAAGGTCGAGATAACGGTACTTAAGACGTGCATTCTCATCCGCCTCGCGAGAGTGATTGATCTCAAAAGGCAGCTCGTTATAACGGCAGCGGCCAAGGATCTTAATCTCGGAAGGAACGACTTCAATGCTTCCGGTATCCTGGTTCGGGTTCTTGGATGATCTTTCTCTTACCACACCGGTGACCTGGATCGTGGACTCCTTATTGATCGACTTCATCTCTTTTACCTTGTCTTCGGTCTCCAGAACGATCTGTGTCGTGCCGTAGAAGTCACGCAATACTACGAATCCGAGATTGCTTCCGACCTCACGCATATTTTCCATCCAGCCGACGAGAGTGACGGTCTTTCCGATATCGGGAAGACGAAGCTCACCGCAGTTATGTGTCCTTGATTGGATCATGATAAATACCCCGTTTCTAGTCAATGTACGCAATATTTTATACCTTAAACTCGGACTTGTCGATATATGATAAAATAAGCAAAGATCAGGTGGAACAGTTTTTGACGTAACAGGGTAAAGGGAAGCAAGAGGAAATATCTATGCGAGAGAAAACGACAGAGATCGTAGAAGAGATCAAAAAGGTTATTTGCGGTAAAGACGAAGTCATCCGACTGATCCTTCAGAGCATTCTGGCAGGCGGCCACGTCCTCATGGAGGATGTTCCGGGTGTCGGTAAAACAACGATGGCTCTTTCCTTTGCCAAGACGATGGGTCTGGATTACGGACGTGTCCAGTTCACGCCGGATGTCCTGCCTTCCGATATTACGGGTTTTTCGCTTCTGGATCCGGAAACACGCACCATGAAGTATCAGAAGGGTGCCGTTTTCCATAACCTCTTCCTCGCGGATGAACTCAACCGCGCTTCTTCCCGTACGCAGTCCGCGCTTTTGGAAGCCATGGAAGAAGGCCAGGTCACGGTAGATGACAAGACCTATCCGCTTCCGAAACCGTTTGTCGTTATCGCGACCCAGAACCCGTCCGGAGCTTCGGGCACGACACTTCTTCCGGATTCGCAGATGGACCGTTTCGCGATCCGCGTTTCCATGGGTTATCCGTCCCTCGATAACGAGATCGAAATGCTGGCGAACCGCCAAAACGGCGCCAACCCGCTTTCCGAACTTAAGCCGATCTGTTCAATCGAAGACATCCTTCAGATGCAGGAAGAGACGAGCAAGATGTACGTCAAATACAGAGTTATGAAATATATCGTTGCTCTGATGGATCGTTCCAGAAACCACAAGATGCTCGCAAGAGGCGGCAGTCCGAGATGTGCGCTGGCTCTTACCGCCATGGCAAAAGCACATGCCTACATGACAGACCGTGACTATGTCATTCCGGATGATGTAAAGGCAGTATTCCCGGCGGTCCTCTGCCACAGGATGCTCCTGACTCCGGAGGCCGAGTTTAAGGAGATCAAGACAGAAGAAATCGCAAAAGAGATCATCAAGACCACATTGATCCCCAAGGAATAAGTTATGCTTCGGAGTTGGGTGATCTACATTCTGGCGTTGCTGGGCGCGATCACATTCTTTCTGTTTTACAAGATGTGGCTGTCCTGGTTTATCCTGATCATCGTGTTATCGATCGTTCCGATCGCTCTGGTGGTCAGCTTTTCCGCATCGCTGTTTTTCCGACTCGAGGCAGATGCTTTTCGCAAGGTCATAAAAGGCGATTCGACCCAGATCTCGTTCACTTCTTACGGCCTGGAGATGTTCCCGTTTGCTCTTTATTTGCTAAAAGCACCGCTGAAGGAAATGATGACGGGAGCGGTCTCCTATATCAAGCTTTTTTCCCAGAGCGAGACGACCGACAGTGTGATCATCGACACAAAGCACTGCGGTACCTATCGTTTAACGACGGCAAAGGTCAGAATCTATGACCTTTTCGGCCTGATCTTTATCCCGAAGACCGTAGACGTATCCGGTGAGATCGTCGTTATGCCGATCCCGAGCATTCCGGCCGAGATCTCGAACATGGACGGCTTTAAGGCCAAGGGCTTAAAGAAGTCGGGCAATCCGAATTCGGAGATCTACGATATCCGCACATATATGCCGGGTGATTCGATCAAGCAGATCCACTGGAAGATCTCCGCGAAGAAGGACATGCTCATGATCAAGGAGCCCCAGGAAGCGACCTGGGGCCGTTCCCGCCTGTATCTTCCGCTGACCCGTGATCGAGAAGCGATGGACAGGATGCTGGGAGAAGTACTGTTTACTTCAAAGTATTTTCTTGACCATGAGGTCGAGCACAAGATCCGTGTTCTGCCGCCGATGAAAAAAGAGTTCGCTTTTGACGTGGCGTCAAAGGACGATCTTGAGAAGGCGATCGTTTCGATCCTTCGACTGCCGATTCCGGAGGACGCAGACAATGAGAAATAAGAATCCGGAAATCAATATCCATATAGTGAAAAAGCCGGTTGAGGCCACTCGTCTGACGGTCATTTTCGCAATCTTCCTCGCATCTCTCCTCGGCCTCGGTTTTACGGGCATGCTGGCGTCTACATTCATGATTCCTCTAAACTATGTCGTATTCACACCGCTTCTGATCGCGATCAGTGCACTTTGCGCATACTGCCATTTTGAAAAAGGCAAAGCGACATCGGTCATTGTCCTGATCTTTTTCGCGTTCGTGACTCTTCTGATCGAGGTATTCGATATCTTCCACATTCAGGCTTCGACCGAATATGCGTACTCGGTCCTGCAGCAGAGAGCTTTTCAGGAATTAAGACCGATGCTCCGAGGAACTGCGGCACTGAAAGAAGCAAAGACCGATTGCACATGCCTTTTGCTCCTTATCAACATCCTTCCGGCCTACTTTACGACGCTCATGGTCGAAAAGCGCCTGTCCGTGCTGCTTTCGTTAGTGTGGTACATCCCGTTCTTCTTCATAACGACCAGGATCACCTACCTGACTCCTGCCTCCCGGCCGTGCCAGCTGGCCGTGGCGGGTATCCTGCTTTTGCTTCTTTTCGGCTTCGTCAAAAAACTCGGTGATGAAAGCACGGATAAACGCATGCTCATTCTGACTGCTCCGGTCATTGCTTTCTGTATGCTCGTAGCGGGTATGTTCCCGGCCGACGAATACAGCTACCACAAACTGGCGACAAAATACTATGACGGGCTTCAGAGTATTCTGCATGAACTGCATGTCAGACTCCAAAATGAGGAAGAGAAGCCGGAAGAGGAAGTTAAGAACGAATACCAGGGCTACATGGGCTGTATCGTTGCCGGAAACGGCGAAGGGGATGGTCTGGTCACAAGCAGTTTCTCCGAAGAATTTTCGAAGGTCGGATTTTTCAACCCGCCGGATGTGAAGATCTTCGAGGTCTCCCGAAATGTAAATGACGACCATATCATTTTTTTGCAGGGGCGTGTCGTATATCTGCGCTGCACTTGTCTCGAAGTCCTCGACGGTGTCGGCTGGAGCACTTTTGACACAAATTCGGATCCGAAAGTAACGGTCCCGGATTCCTATTTTGTGACCGAAGATCATACCGAGCCGAAAGAAGCTGACTTCGTGATAAACCTCCACACGCTTTACCCGATCGATCCGAAGATTCTTCCGAACTATGTCGATAACTTCTTTATCGGCCCTGAAAGCAAATACAGTGATCTTGATCTTCCTGAAAGTTCGACCTGGAACCTTCAGGAAACCATGTACAGTAACGGCGCAGACAGTTATTCCTATGCGTATAACATGGTCCCGAGAAAGCGTGATGTGAAGTGGGCGGATTCGTATCTCGAAGAAGTTTACGGCACATGTCTTTTTGTCCCGGAAGAGACAAGAAAGAGTATTCTTGATTGCGGAAAACTCCCTGAATGGTACTTGGATCTTCTTAAAGATCCGTCTAAGATGAGCACGGCCGAGAAGGTCGCCAGAGTCGTCGATTACGTAAGAAACCTGCATCCGTACAGTAAAGATACGCCTTATCCGCCGGAGGGTTCGGACTTCGTTACCTGGTTCATAAGCGAGAGCCGTTCCGGCTTCTGCGTGCACTACGCGACGACCGCGGCCGTACTTCTTCGTATGGTTGATGTTCCGACTCGCTATGTTTCGGGATACTACGCAGACACGGATCCGGGCGGAAGAACGAGCCGGGTCTCCATGACAAATGCCCATGCCTGGTTTGAATTCTTCGATCCGGACTATGGCTGGGTACTTGATGATCCGACTCCGGGTAATAACGTTGTGGCAAGCTATTTTAATGCATACGCGATCGCGAAAGAATACGGCGATATGGTCTATGATTTCCAGTTCACGCCGACACCTTCGCCGAAGCCTTCACTCACGGTAACTCCTGCTACCGAGGAGATTGAAGAAGAGGGCGCTTCCTCTATGCTTGGCGTCGTCAGAGTCCTTGTGACGATTCTTAGCCTCCTTCTGGTGATCGGGCTTCTGCGTATGGGATATGTGCTTTTCTGGAAGCTTCGTCTGAGAAATAAGTCGACCAATCAGCAGGCGGTCATCTACAATTCGTACTACAAGATGCATCTTTATATCCTAGAAGGAAAGGGTTCGCGCGCCGTCAAGAAGATCGTTGATAAGGCAGAGTACAGTCGTGATTCTGTCACGCAAAAAGAACTGTCCTACATCATCCGTTTCGGCGAACACAATCTGAAGAAGCAGAAGAAAGGAGCCTCGAGAATCAGAAAAGCCATCTCTTACATTCTGCGAGTGTGGTAAAATCAAAATATATTCATCCCAAACATAAGGCAGGTGTAGCACATGGATCTTGTTAAATCGATTCTTAAGAATCTGACCTCCGTTCCGTCCCTCGAAGCATTGACGGAAAAGGCAGGCGTATCCGCTGATTCTATTGAAAAAGCACTTTTCTCGGCTGTTCCGTCTTTGATCGGATCAATGACTAAGAATGCATCTTCGAATAAAGGCGCTAAGGCCCTAATGGGAGCGCTCGCGCAGCATGAAGATGACAGTGACGTGACCTCTCAGATCGCCGACGCAGATGCCGTCGACGGCGGCAAGATCATCGGCAAGATCATGGGCGATGGAAAAGATGATTTCATTTCTTCCATCGCGAAAAAAGCCGGTATCAATTTTGACCAGTCCAGTGCGATCCTTAATAATATCGCCCCGTCGCTTCTTTCTTCCATCTCTGCGGCAGCAAAGCCGGATACGGAAGAGAGCGTCGCCAAAGAAGCTGCCGAGCGCCAAGCAAAGGCAGAGAAAGACAACGGTTCTTTTATCGGCGGATTCTTAAAGAACTTCATGAAAGATCCTGATGACAAAGATGCCAAAGCAGGTATCGACGGTTCCGATCTTCTCAATATTCTGAAGAACACGATGCTGTAATTTATCTCAAACGACTAAGAAAAAAGAACTCTTCCTTCGATGCTGTCCTCCGTGCTTACGCTTGTGCGGAGGCATCTTCCGGAAGAGTTCTTTTTTGTAACACCGTTAATCTGACAGGTGCTGATAGTTTTCATAATCCTGCTGTGTCGGTACGGTCGGAGCCTGCGGTGCCGGCATTTTTCTAACTACTTTGGCTTGCGGATTCTTAAATACGGGATCCGGATAAAGCGGGGTGTAGAATGTATCCAAGAACTCGGTCTGGGCGGCCTGCTTATGAAGGGATTTGTCGATCTGCGCCGAATAGGCGATTCCACCGGTGTATCTGCTGTTTTCTCCAAGAGAGTCTCCATGATTATTGGAACGGTTTAAAAGAGAACCGAAGATGAGAAAAGCAAGTCCGACCCCCAGAGATCCGCCCATCAGGATACCTAAAAATATTGCCAAGCCAATCATATTGATTACTCCTGTCTCTTTTTCGTAAAGTTGAATGTCTTGCTCGATTGCGTCAGTTTCAGCTTCGCGATGACATTCTTGATTTTTTTGACACCGGCGGCCGCCATGACGATACCGGCGATGATCAGTCCGACGATCAAGTTACCGCTGCCGTTATTGCTGCCACTGCTATGTCTTCTCGGTTTGCTCGCAAAGGAGGACATCATCGCCCAGATGATGTGATAGAAGATAAACGAGAAAATGATCGCCAGAAGGATTGAGGTGATGGTCAGAAACGTGAAGAACAGTGCTTTTCGGATAGGAAGGCCGCAGACGACTTTTCCGGTCTGACCGTTAACGAGGATCGTATGGTGTTTACCCTCGTGTTCAAAGGTGACAAACCATGCCGGAAGCAGTGCGTATTTGACATCCGGATTGATGGCGGTACTGCTTCTGGAACCGACGATCGTTTTCGTGCCGCCTTTGACAGATTCCAACATGATCTCATCAAACATCAAACTTGCTCTTTTCTCAACGACTCTACTGAGATCGCCGTAGGTCAGATCCGATGAATTGGAATAGAAGCCCAAAAGATAATCCTCATCGAAAAGCACCAATTTCGTTAAGTCGTACGGCTCGAGTCTCGAGCTGCTTTCGTCCGAAAGCATCGTGCAGGCATCTACCGGAAGGTTTTGAAGGCGCATCTTACCTGAACGTCCATGATAGGTGACGGTCGAGTTTTTGCCGTTTGATGTCTTTTTTCTGATGATCGCGGCTTCGGATCTGTCTGCGTCAACGAGCCAGTACGGAATATAGATGCCGTGAACGCTCTCCGGAGTGAAATGTTTGACGGCATTCGGAACGAATAAGCCATGTCCGATCTCCTTGTCGATGCAAGAAAGAGCCTGTTCTTTTGTGATCGAGAAGGGGAGGATGAACTCCGGGCATTCCTGCTTGCTGATCCGACTGAATACGACCGTCGGGTTTCCGCAGTAAACGCACTTTGTCGAGACTTCGGTGCCGGAGATTATGACCTCGCCGCCGCACTCGCTGCATGTGTAGATGTAGCAGTCGAGATATTCTTTCGCGGCTCCGGCTGCTTCCTGTCCGTAGACTTCGGACATGGAAAGTACCTTTTGATCCTGCACATACTTTTTGCTCTCGCTTTCGACTTCTTCCGCGAAGAAAGTGCTTCCGCACTGATTGCAGCGCACCTTCTGGATCGCCGGATCGAATATCAAAGCATATCCGCAGTTCTTGCAAAGTGTTGCCATTTCTCATTTCTCCATTTCTGCCCGTCACGGGGCGGACAATCCTACGTCGCATGACCCATGCGACATGACCTGCCTTGTCAGACGCGGCGTACTTATTCCGTTGCATCGGGACAACGATTAAAGTTAATTATATAATAATTCCGCGAGGATTATATAGATAACCTCGCGGAATACTCCTGTCTAATTGCAGAGTCTCCTGCAAAAAACGTCCCCAAAAGCAAACAAAAAAGGTCTCGAAGATACGTGAAAGAAAAGAAGCTCGTGAAAGAAAAGAAGCTTTCGACACGCATCTTTCCCAAGAAGAAAATCTTTCGACACGCATCTTTCCCAAGAAAGAAAATCTTTCTAAGGAAGCCTCCGCAGGGCGCAGCCCGAGGACCGGCGACAGAGGGAGATTTTCATTCATTACCAGCCCAGATCCATCAGCCAGTTATTCAGTGCGCGTTCTCTGTCTCTTTCGGACAGACCTTCCGGCATCCGGTACTCGCATTTGATATTGCCGTCGGCGATGTAGAGGATGCGGGAGCAGTTGGAGGCGACCTTCGCGTCATGGGTGACCATGAGGACGGTCGTGCCCTCAGCATTGAGTTTTTTGATCTCGTTGATGACTTCGGCAGAGGACTGGCGGTTCAGTGCGCCGGTCGGCTCATCCGCGAAGAGGATCTTCGGGTTGTTAACCATGGATCTGGCGATGCATGCGCGCTGGAGCTGTCCGCCGGATACTTCGTTGATGTCATTTCCGGCAATCTCGATGATGCCGAGTTTTCTCATTAAGTCTTCGCAGCGGGCGACTTTGTCTTTTCTCGATTCCGCGTTTTTGTCGCACTCGATGGCCGGAAGAAGAATGTTATCCATGATCGTGAGGTTCTTCATCATGTACATCTGCTGGAAGATGAATCCCATGTCGTTCAGACGGACGGAAGAGAGTTCTTTTTCCGAAAGAGCCGTGATCTCTTTTCCATCGAACATGACCTGGCCGGATGTGGCTTTGTCCATTCCCGAGATCGAATAAAGGAGAGTGCTTTTGCCGGAGCCGGACGGGCCCATGATGCCGATCATTTCGCTTTCTTCGACGTCAAAGCTCACATTCTTCAGGACGTTGTTCTGTTGCTTCTCGATGACGTATGTCTTGCACAGATCTTTTACTTCCATTAACTTTTTCATATTCATTTTCCTCCATTTCGGTGCGCCGTCTTGCGGCCGTTTGTTATCTGGTTTTCTGCCGCAGTGGGCAAGTTCTTTTTCAGTGGTATTATTCGATGTTTGCGGTGTCGCTTGACTTGATCGATCTGCTTGAGAGCGAGATTAAGAAGGCGACGATCAGTACGGTCAGTACGATGATTCCCGGGTACAGAAGGAAGATCTGAAGGGCATTGATCTCATAGTTGATTTTGCTTACGCCCATCATGCCGAAGATCGGACTGATGCAGAAGTTCGTGGCCGGGATCGAGAGCGCGGCGGCGAGGATCGTGGCGAACACGGTGACGATGACGAATCGAAGGACGTGCCAGCGGTAGATCTTGCTGTTCTTGATGCCGATTGCTTTGAGAAGGGCGATCTGGCTCTTTTCGTCGGAGATGAAGGAGACCTCCATGAGGATGGTGACCAGGATGACGACGAGGATCGTGATGCCAAGGAGCAGCCACTGGACGGCGAGCATTGTCGGGACGACATTGATGCAGGAAGCGACATACTCGGCACAGTTTTCCACCTTGTCGTTCGTGAAGTTAGAAGCGATGATCGCCTTTCTTTCTTCGATCTGTTTGGCGCTCGGATCATCATCGAAGTTGATCTGAAATGCCATTGTCGAGGTCATGTGCTCCGGATCGACAGGTGCGTCCGGGTGAAGGCGAACCACTTCGCCGAGCTGGTTGAACGACTGATAGTAGGCGGTGATGATGCACGGGAGCTTCTCGGATCCGAAATCGATGACTATGGTGTCGCCGATCTTGATGTCCAGTTTCTTCGCGATGATCGATGTAACAGCGACTTCGTTTCTGTTCTGAGGTGGCGTGCCCTCGGTGAATACGAGATTGCTGAAGTCTGTGCGGAAACCGTGTTCACAGATGAGGCGGTGTGCTTTTCCGTTAATATCGGCAATATATGTGTACTGCAATTCCTGAACGAAATGCCCCGGGATGCCGAGATCCTGCAGTTTCTTGTCAAGACTGTCAAAATAGTCATTCATGTAATCCATATTGTTGCCCATGATCTTCATGGACTCGGAAACGCTGTCGATGTAGATGTCGCCTTTCGTGCCAAAAGCGCTGATGAGGTTTTCACTCTGCATGGTATTGGTGGTGTTGACCATGATCAGTACGAAGAGCATACAGAGGGTGAAGGCGATCACGATGGAGATGTAGCGTTTCGGACTTGAGATCGTGTCATTGATAGCAAGGAAGCTGCTCGTTCCTGTTTTTCTGGCGCGGGACAAATGGATCTTGCTCTTCTTGGCGTAGCGTTCTCCGGAACTGCCGGAACGGATCGCATCTACAGGAGTGGCTTTCTTAACGATGCGGGTCGCTAAGTAGGAAAGGGCCAAGATCGTGATGACGACGAGGATCGCACCAATGGCATTGATTCCGTAGCCGAGGTCGCTTCCAAGGACCATATTTTCTGTAACGGAGGCCATAAGGACATTGCTCAGAGGAATGCTCAGGAAGAAACCGATTAAAGATCCTGCGATGGCCATCGCGAAGTATTTAGTAAGGTATAGAACGCGGATATTTCTGTTCTTGATTCCAATGGCCTTCATGACGCCGATCTCTCTGTATTCCCTGGTGATCGTGAAGGAAAGGGAGACCTTCAGTACAACGAAGGAAAGGACGATCAGGCAAGCGGAAAGGATCAGTACGATAAAGGCAACGATCATGTCCATGACGTAGCACATGGAGATGGTGGAGCGGGGGTTGGCAAAGTTGATATTGTTGCACTTTGCGGCGGCTTCCTGAACGGCATCGGTATCATTTGTATCGATGCAGCAGACCTGACCGGAATAACCCTCTGCAATCATTTCATTGTCCTTGAAGATTGCGTAATCATCAGAGTGCATCAGGATGCGGGTGTTGCCCATAAATTGCGATCCCAGGAGGGCATCCTTAACTTTACCGTCGACGATGAGTCGGACACTGACCCCTTCCTGGCCGACTTCGAGAATGTCGCCGGTCTTCAGGTCATTCTGCTTCAAGAAGTTTCCCGTGACATAACAATGTCCGGGCTCTAGTGGCTTCGGGGTCTCGTTGTTCTTGTCATAAAAGTGGAAAGTTGACTCGGAGAAATCCTGAATGAGAAGGACGTTTCTGGTCTCGATTGCACTTCCGTCTTCTTTCTTAAGGGAGTCTCTCGAACCGAAGATTACGTTATCCAGACGGTAAGCGTCGATGGCGGGCTCGGTGCTGAGCATTTCGTCAAGAGCACCGACAGAACCTTTTCCCATAGTGATGATGACGAAGTCGCCGACACCGGCCTTATCGAGATAGTAGTCTGTGCCGTTCATGACTGTGATGACGTTATTGAGGCCGGAACCTACAAACATCGCGGCAAGTGTGATGAACAGAAACACGATGAGGTTCATGGCTTTCTTCTTTTTCAGTTCCTTTTTCAGTATGCGAAAAAACATGATGTCGTTCCTTTCTGGCTGAGGTGCCGAGAGCGGCGGGGTTGTTTTAGGAGGGTGCCGCCGGCCCGGTTTTCTCATGTTGTGACTATATCTTACCGCGGAGAATATTAAACAATCATTAAATCGGGGGAGGGGGGCAATTAGCTAAGCTTGTTCACGTGAAAATGAATAATCGAATAAATGACGTGACTCAAATTCTTGTGTACTTCACGTGATAAATAATAATTGGGAAAAGAACGTGACTTCATAGAGATTATGATTCACGCAAAAAACTGATTATGGAGAAAAGACGTGAAATCTATAGAAACGGTATTCACGTTGTTTTGTCTTATCCGTATTTGTACGTGGATACGATGCTTCAGCATTCACGTTTTTTCTCCG